>JAQBNV010000510.1 GCA_028288395.1 Adhaeribacter sp.
AGCCAGGGCTGAATAAGGGTTAGCGGAAAGATATGATCGAGTATCCGAAAATTACCGCCGTGTACGCCGTTGCTGAAGATAGGGTGATGTCCTACCACTACAATATGCTTGCCCTTGTTCCGGCTGATAATATCTTCGAGGCGGGTGAGCACCTCTACTTCGTCGGCTACGTTGCAGTAATTATTTGCGCCGTAGGGCCGTTCTTCTTCCTGCAGCCACCACTGCGAGTTCAGGGCAATAAATACCACATCTTCCTGCAAAAAGACTTCGTAAGGGCCGGGGCAGCCTTCGTCGGGCACAAAAAAATCGCCGCCGCTCACAAACGTCGAATCTTTCAGGTACTCTTCTACAAATACTTCCTGCCGGATAACTGCTCTTAAACCGCCCGGTAAGCCCTGGGCCCAGTCGTGGTTTCCCGGAATCATGTATTTTTCGCCTTTGTAACCTTTAAACCGGTCGAGCTGCGTAATCATGCGTTCTTCGTCAGTCTTCCGGCCCGGCGAACCCGCCGGGGTAAGGCCGTAGCTATAAATATTATCACCTAGAAATATAGTGGCGCTGTTGGCACCGGCGGTTTGCATTTGCGATTGCAGCAACTTAAGCGAAGGCTCCAACGGATCTTTTTCCGGGGCGCCCACATCGCCGATCAGAAATACCGAATATTTTAGCTGGCTGCTGTCGGGAGGCTGTACCGTTTTCCAGTTGGCTACCTCATTGCTGTAGAAAGGTTTGTTAACGGCACAGGCATTAAAAAAAAATATTAAAACGACGCACAAAAAATACGCAAAATATTGCTGCTTCATGGATGTAAAAGGGTTTTCTAAGGAGTAATCAGCTGCCTGGCGTCCGGGCTTTAAGGGTTTGCAGCTGCTTTTATACGGGAAATACGCATAAAGTATTCACAGCTGACTACAGAACTTTAAACTTAATACTTTATTACTAATAGTAAACTTACTATATTCTATCTAAGGCTATCTGACGAATTTTAAAGCTAAATGTTTTGATTCGGCGCTATTTAAAACAGAAAAAGTATATATATTACACCATAAATACTTTAGAACCGCCTTCGTATTTACCTTACCGGCCTGACCCAGGAAGATATTTTCCGGATTTACCGACCATCGGGCCGGACGGGCAAACTTTCGGGTTATAATTGCGTTTCAAACCTCATAAAGCTTTTTAACCTTACCACATACCGGCACCAGCCGGCTATTAACCGGTTCCGCAAGAATCGTTAATGGTACAACCTCAATTATGGAAGATCAGGAAATTATACCTAAAGTAAGTAATTATGTTTTTACGCTCTTTAAGGAGAAACTATCCCGCAAATTAGTTTATCACAACTACAAACATACTGCCGAAATTGCCAAAGAAGCCCAGAACTTAGGCGAAAGCGCTAACCTGAACGGGTCGGATTTGGAAGCACTGGTACTAGCCGCCTGGTTTCATGATACAGGCTACGCCGATACCTATACCGGCCACGAAGAAAGAAGCGTAGAATATGCTACCGATTTTTTGCAGTCGGCAGGTTATCCCGCCGATCGGATTGCTATAATTGCCGATTGCATCATGGCTACGAAGCACGGACACGAGGCGGCATCGTTGCTCCAGGAAATTTTAGCCGACGCCGATATTTCGAACATCGGGAAAGACAGCTTTTTTTCGAATGCTGAGTTGCTGCGGGTAGAGTGGGAAGTTTTTTTAAATAAATTTTTCACGGATGCTGAGTGGGCGCAGTACCAGCTGGACTTTTTGATTGGGCAGAGTTTCCGGACCGCCGTAGCAAAAGAAAAGTTTAACGAGAAGTTTAAGGCTAATATTGAGGAACAGCGCAGCCGGCTCGAGAAGCTTTCTAAAAAGCAGAAGAAAAAAAACCAGAAGGACCGCGAAACACTGGCGCAGCCCAAACGCGGCATCGAAACCATGTTTCAATCTACCTACCAGAACCACATGTCGCTGAGTGGAATAGCCGATAACAAGGCCAACATGATGATTAGCCTCAACGCTATTATTTTATCGGTTATCATCACGTACCTGGGGGCCAAGACTTCGGTATTAGGAACGGAGTTTACCCGTAACCCCATCCTGATGGTTCCCATTGGCATTCTGATTTTAACCACCTTGGGCTCGGTGGTGTCGGCTATTATGTCGGCGCAGCCCGAAGTAACTAGTTTTAATATCCGGCCGAATAAGGTGAAGAGCAAAAAAGTAAATATTTTGTTTTTCGGTAATTTCACCAAAATTCCTTTGAGCGATTTTCAGGGGGGGATGCACGATTTGATGCGCGATAAGGATGCGCTGTACAACAACATGATTACGGATATTTATTACCTGGGCGATGTGTTGAGTAAAAAGTACCGCCTGCTCCGTATCTCCTATACCATCTTTATGATTGGCCTTATCTTAACCGTACTCTCTTTTATCGTCGCGATTGCGCGGTAGTTCGTTGTTCGTTGTTCGTTGTTCGTTAAGTGGAAACTACGTATCTGAACCTGGGTTACAGATCAGGGAAATATTTGTAATAAAAATTTGTTCCTATCGAACAACGATTAACGAACAACGACTAACGCGGGTACGCCTGATACATGCGTTCGCAGAGCTCTTTAAGCTTGCAGATAGATTTGCTTAGGAATATTTTCATGCGCCGGCGGATAAAAAAAGAATAAATATAACTGCCTAGCGCAGTTGGGTTGTAATGAAATTTAATTTCCAGGTTGGTTTGATCCGGTCCAGCTTCTTTCAGGTAAAAGAAAAGCCAGGCATTCGGGAATATCCGGAAATTAGCAATTTTCTCAACGTACTCAATCTGGGTTTCGCCAATAAAGCTCTGCACCGTTTGAATATCTATCTGGCCCCGATTCAGGTCGCACTTATAAGATATGCCCATGCGGTTGGCCTTAGTCGTATCGAAATGCACGCGGCTCATACCTACTATCCAGGCAGGTTTTAACCGGAAATTACTGATTATGCGCAATACGTACCGGGCCGGTGCCTGGATGTTGGCGCTGGCGGTAAATACATGGGCATATTTATTCTTTTTCTGCATGGGGCGGCTGGTAGTAACCAGCAGGCGGAGCGGCGTTAAGAATGCATACCGGTAATTTATGTCGCCTAGGTACTCGTAATGGGTGCTGCCCCGGTGCAAGCGCGACCAACTAAAGTTAGGTTTAATATCTTCTTCGGGCTGGGTTTGCAAATAATCTTCCGATAAGAGCACGTACTCATCGCCGGCAATATTATTTTTGAGTAACCGGTGGGCAATAATTACATTTTTGCCCATCAGTTTAATATGCTCACGGATTTGCGTGACGCTCAACGGACCGTAATGCACCACTACCTTTAACGTAAGGCGGCTATCCGATAAGGAAGCGCCTACTTCCGAACCCTGATCCCGCTCCACAATTTTGAGGTAATTCTGAAAATCAACAAATATTTGCTTACACTGGTTAATAACTTCCTGCACGGTGGGCGGCGGACCTAACCGGTAAAACAAAACGGCATCGCCCTGGATTTCGGCTACTGCCATGTCCAGAATATTAGCTTCAATAATAATTTCGAGTAAATCGGCAATCAGGTTGCGGCTGGTTGCTATACCCGTTTCGTTCACATATTTGGTAAATCCACTAATATCCGGAATAAAAAGAAGCGCGGGTTGGGTGTCGTCGGTATTGCTGCTCGCCGGAACTTGCGGGATTATATTTTTTTTCTGATTTTCGAGAATACCCATTTGTTACCGGCCTGAACTTTCTAATTTTTTACTGATACGTTAAGAAATATAACTAAACTGGTTTAACCGCTTTTGGGTTATAAATATTTGCGACATGCATCAAACAGCCGCTCATACCAGCAAAGCCCCGGAGGTGTGGATTTCGGGAAAGCTAATTTAAAAAAGCTTAGCTTGTATTTCGTATATAATTAAATAAATTTGCACCTATTCCTTTTCCGGGAGCCTGGCTGCGTAGTTCAATGGATAGAATAGAAGTTTCCTAAACTTTTGATATGGGTTCGATTCCCGTCGCGGCTACTAAGACGTTGTTAATCAAA
>JAQBNV010000279.1 GCA_028288395.1 Adhaeribacter sp.
TGGCCGAAAACTCGCCCGTTAGAGGCTGTATGATTATCAAACCTTATGGTTATGCCATTTGGGAACGGATGCAGCGGGTCCTGGATGATATGTTTAAACAGACAGGTCATACCAATGCTTACTTTCCGTTGTTTATACCAAAATCTTTTTTTAGTAAGGAAGCTAGCCACGTAGAGGGCTTTGCGAAAGAATGCGCCGTTATTACCCATTATCGTTTAAAAAATGCCGAAGACGGCAGCGGAGTAGTCGTAGACCCTGATGCCAAGCTGGAAGAAGAATTAATTGTGCGGCCTACTTCCGAAACGGTTATCTGGCATACATATAAAAATTGGATTCAATCTTACCGCGATTTGCCCTTGCTCATAAACCAGTGGGCCAACGTAGTACGCTGGGAAATGCGCACCCGCTTATTTTTGCGCACCACCGAGTTTTTATGGCAGGAGGGCCATACCGCCCACGCAACGGCCAAAGAAGCCATTGCCGAAACCGAACAGATGCTGGACGTTTACGCCGACTTTGCCGAAAATTTTATGGCAGTACCGGTCGTAAAAGGCATTAAAACCCCCAACGAGCGCTTCGCAGGGGCTGTGGAAACCTATTGCATCGAAAGCCTGATGCAAGATGGAAAAGCATTACAGGCCGGCACCTCTCATTTTTTGGGCCAAAACTTTGCCAAGGCTTTTGAGGTAAAATTTGCCACAAAAGAAGGCGGGCTCGAATATGTATGGGGCACCTCCTGGGGCGTGAGCACCCGTTTGATGGGCGCGTTGATTATGGCTCACTCCGACGATGAGGGCCTGGTGCTGCCGCCGAAACTGGCACCTATCCAGGTAGTAATTATTCCGGTATTTTTTAACGATACGCAGTTAGCGCAAATCAGCGAAAAAGCCAGACAGATCAAAAAGGCCCTGGAAGCCAAAGGTATTTCGGTTAAATTCGATGATCGCGATACCCAAAAGCCCGGCTGGAAATTTGCCGAGTACGAACTGCAAGGTGTACCGGTGCGGATTGCCATTGGCGCCCGTGACCTGGAAAACGGCACCGCAGAAGTAGCCCGGCGTGATACGAAAGAAAAAGCAGCTTACTCCCTGGAAAATATTGAAGAAAAAGTAGAAGCGCGTTTAGACGCTCGTCAGGATAATATTTTTCAGAAGGCTTTGAAATTCAGGGAAGAAAATACCACCAAAGTAGATTCTTACGACGAGTTTAAGAAGGTACTGGATACCAAAGGCGGCTTTGTACTGGCCCACTGGGACGGTACTCCCGAAACTGAAGAACGCATTAAAGAAGAAACCAAAGCTACAATCCGCTGTATTGCTTTAAATACCCAACCGGAAGAAGGAACCTGCTTGGTTACCGGTCAGCCTTCCAGCCGTCGGGTATATTTTGCCCGGGCTTATTAAGGGAAGTAGGCATAAGGTATAAAGTAAAAGGATTTTAACACAAGAGCGGCGTTGGAAATATTTCCAACGCCGCTCTTTATTTACCAGATGCGTTTCTTTTCTTTCAGTTTAAGATAAGCCCGACTAAATCAATTAAGCCTATATAATTTACTTTTTCAATATAACAAAATCTACGCGGCGGTTCAGCTTACGGGTTTCTTCTTTGGCGTTGCTGTAAATTGGTTTAGAACCACCAAATCCCTTCGCTCTGATTCTCTTTTTATCTACCCCTTTGGCAATAATATACTTTCTTACTTCATTAACCCGGTTTTGCGATAACTGTAAATTCAATTTGGCATCTCCCTGGTTATCGGTATGGCCCTGTATCTCTATTTCCATTGTCGGATTATTTTTCATGTGCTCTACGAGTAAGTCCAGTTCAGTAAAAGAGCTTTCCAGTAAATTATATTTACCCCGCTCAAATACTAAATTATTTAAACTGATTTTCCGGCCTGCCTCTTTCGCCACCAGCTCCAGGTTTTTCATTTCTTCCTTATAGGCCTTCGTGTTAATGGCATCCACTTCTTCATTCATCGCAATATACCCTTCGGCCTCGGCCCGGTAGCCGTACTTAGTACCTTTAGGCAAAACAATGGTATAACTACCATCCACGGGATTGGTACGGGCGGTTCCGATTTCCTTCCCACTGGGATATTCTACATAAATAATTTTGGCATCCACCGGCTTACCCGTTGTTTTGTCCGTTACCTTGCCCGTTACCAATATTACCGCTTCCGGTTTAAACCGCTCCTTTAAAGCAATCCGGAAAATATCCCGCGAACCCTGGGTTCCTTCTTTTGAAGATACCAGGTAAGCATCGGTACCAGCTGCCGAAACGGTATAATAAGCTTCCCAGTCGGCAGTGTTTACGCTAGACCCCAGGTTGACAGGTGCCGACCAGTTTTGCCATGTATCATCTAGGCGTTTGGCATAATAAATATCACTCTTACCGTAGCCTTTATGGCCCTCTGAGGCAAAGAAAAGGGTTTTTTCGTCGGCGGCCAGAAACGGCGCGAAATCAGCTTTGCCGGAGTTTACCTGTTTGCCCAGATTTAAGGGCTTAGACCAAACCCCAAACTTTTGTTGGAAACTCACAAATAAATCCAGCTCACCTATGCCTTCTTCGCGCTCAATGGCCATCAGCAATATTTTACCGGAGTTAGACAAAAAATAATCAACGTTCTCTTTATTCGTATTGTAATAGTTAAGAATATTCACTTTTGTGGGGAGGGTCCAGCCCTTTTTGGTGCGAGTTGTAATAGAGGCGCCCTCCATTACCATAGAACCATCAGGGTTGTAGTTATTGATCAGCAAGAGCGAATTACCATCGGGCGTAACGGCACAAACGCCGTTTGGATCAGCAGTATTAATAGGCGCGCCCAGGCTGCGGGCTTCCGACCACTTCTGTTCTTGCGTGTTAGTGCGGGTAGAATACCAGATATCCTGCTCGTCTTGCTGGCCGCCTTTGTTCTTCGGGAAAAATTGCCGGGCAAAGTACAATGTTTTACCATCCGGCGAAATAACCGGCCTTACTTCGGTAAAACGAGTATTAATAGCCGGGCCCAAATTTTGCAAAACGGAATCATATCCAATTACTTCTTTAACTCCTATTTCGGGGTTCTGTGCCTGGGCCCAAAAGCTTAAACACATTAGAAAAACAACAATAGTAGATTTCTTACGCCACATAACTAAAATTAAAATAATGCTAAAAGTAAGAATTATTTTTAGTTTAAATCAAATAGCGTAGATATAAATTAAATTTAATAAACGAAAAAGCCGGGTAAATTTGTATTTATAAATTAAATACAAATTTACCCGGCTTAAGCAATGTAAATATTAAGATGCTTTCAGGTTAAATTTACGCTCTACTGAATTG
>JAQBNV010000549.1 GCA_028288395.1 Adhaeribacter sp.
TTGCCCCGATGGTAACAGCAGCAAGTTTTGCCAGAAAAGTGTCTGCTCTAAATTAAATCGCTGCTTCCCGGTATTTACTCGTTGCTAACTCTGCCTTCAGGAACCGGCTGGTATAACCTTTCTTAACTTTGGCTACTTCTTCCGGCGTGCCTTCGGCTATAATCTGGCCACCTGCGTCCCCGCCTTCGGGCCCGATATCAATAATATGGTCGGCTACTTTTATCATATCCAGGTTATGTTCAATAAGAAGTACCGTGTTGCCCTTGTCTACCAGCTTATGAATAACATCCGACAGGTGCCGGATATCTTCGAAATGCAGGCCGGTGGTGGGTTCATCGAGGATATAGAGGGTTTTGCCAGTGTCTTTTTTAGATAATTCTGTAGCCAGCTTAACCCGCTGGGCCTCGCCGCCCGAGAGCGTAGTGGCCTGCTGGCCCAGGGTAATATAGCCCAGGCCTACTTCATTCAAAACTTTTATTTTGCGTAAAATCCGAGGCTGGTTATCAAAGAAATCAACAGCTTTTTCTACAGTCATGTCCAGAACATCGGTAATTGACTTGCCTTTAAAGCGCACTTCCAGGGTTTCGCGGTTGTAGCGTTTGCCTTTGCAGGTTTCGCAGGGCACATGTACATCCGGCAGAAAATTCATCTCTATTACACGTATACCCGCGCCTTCGCAGGTTTCGCAACGACCGCCTTTTACGTTAAATGAAAAGCGCCCGGCCGAGTAGCCGCGTATTTTGGCTTCGGGTAATTGGGCAAACAAAGACCGGATCTCGGTAAACATGCCGGTATACGTAGCTGGGTTAGAGCGGGGCGTGCGGCCAATCGGCGACTGATCTACTTCAATTACTTTATCAATGTGCTCCAGCCCTTCGATGCCTTTGTACGGTAGCGGCTCGCGCTTGGCATTAAAGAAGTGTCGGTTCAGGATAGGGAACAAGGTGTCGTGGATGAGCGTAGACTTGCCGCTGCCCGAAACACCCGTGATGGCAATAAGTTTACCCAAGGGGAAGTGGGCCGTTACGTTTTTCAGGTTATGGCCAGTGGCGCCCCGCAGGGTCAGTACTTTGTCGTGGCCGGTCCGCTTTTTAGTGGGTACTTCAATGTGTTTCTGCCCGCTTAAATATTGCGAGGTAAGGCTGCCGGAAGAGAATATTTCCTGCGGGGAGCCGGATGCCACAATATGGCCGCCGTGAATGCCGGCTCCCGGGCCAATATCCAGCACGTGATCGGCGTTCATAATCATGTCTTTGTCGTGCTCTACCACAATTACCGAATTACCAATATCGCGCAGGTTTTTCAGGGCAGCAATCAGTTTTTCGTTGTCGCGCTGATGCAACCCGATGCTCGGCTCGTCCATAATATAAAGCACGCCCACCAACTGGGTGCCTATTTGGGTAGCCAGCCGAATACGCTGCGATTCACCGCCCGAAAGGGTACGCACGGAACGGTGCAAACTGAGATAATCCAGGCCAACATCCAGTAAAAAACCAATGCGCTTCCGGATCTCTTTCAATAGTTCGCGGGCAATCAGGTTCTGGCGTTCGTTTAAACGGTCTTCGAGGTTGTTAAACCAATCGGCTAACTGGTTAATATTAAAATGCGACAGCTCGCCAATATTTTTACCGTCGAGTTTAATGTGCAGCGATTCTTTTTTTAACCGCAGGCCCTGGCAGGTGGGGCAATTGCTGGTTTGGGTAAATTCTTTTATCCAGGTCCGGATGGCATCTGAATCGGAATCCATTTGCTTGCGCAAAAAGTTGATGATGCCTTCAAACTCGATGGTATAGCTATGGCCTTTGGCTTTTACTTCTAATTCTTCATTTACGCCGTGCAGCAATTGGTCTAACATCTGCGGCGGTAAATCCTGGATAGGCGTAGAAATATTTAACTTCTGGGTTTTGAGCAGGGCCTGAATCTGGTTAAAGATCCAAATATCCCGGAACTCTCCCAAAGGCGCAATACCGCCGCGGCTAATGCTCAGGCTCTTATCCGGAATAATAGATTCTTCGGTAATTTCCTGGATTTCGCCCAACCCGTTGCAGGTAGGACAGGCCCCGTAAGGCGAGTTAAACGAAAAGGTATTGGGCGCCGGATCGTCGTAAGCAATGCCGGTTTCGGGGTCCATGAGGTGCTGCGAGAAAAAATGAATTTTATCGGTGTCGGGCTCCAGAATAGAGATGGTGCCTTTACCGTGGGTAAGCGCATTTTGCACCGAGCTGGAAATGCGGTAACGGTCCTCAGCGTTCACCACAATTTTATCTACCACAATCTCAATGTCGTGGATTTTATAGCGGTCTAGCTGCATTTTGGGTACCAGTTCCAGCATGTCGCCGTCTACGCGCACCCGCACAAACCCCATTTTCCGGATTTGCTCAAACAACTCGCGGTAGTGGCCCTTGCGGCCTTTTACCACCGGCGCCAGAATAATTAATTTTTTACCATCAAAATTTTCCAGGATATGCTGCACAATCTGCTCATCGCTCTGCCGGATCATTTTTTTGCCGGTCACGTAGCTGAAGGCCTCGCCGGTACGGGCAAAAAGCAGGCGCATGAAGTCGTATATTTCGGTAATGGTGCCAACCGTGGAGCGCGGGTTACGGCTGGTGGTTTTCTGCTCAATCGAGATTACCGGGCTCAACCCATCAATTTTATCAACATTGGGCCGTTCCATGCCACCCAGAAAAGAGCGGGCGTACGCCGAAAAGGTTTCCATGTAGCGGCGCTGGCCTTCGGCGTAAATGGTATCGAAGGCCAGCGACGATTTGCCGCTGCCGCTGATGCCGGTAAACACCACCAGCTTGTTACGCGGAATGGCCAGGCTAATATTTTTAAGGTTATGTTCCCGGGCACCGTACACTTCTATAAGCTGGGTTTCGGTAATTGGAGCCGGGTTAATATTTATATCGGGCGCTTTTTCTTTTGTCTGAGCCATTACTGGTCTTAATTAATCCGCAAAGATACGCAACTCGCCTGTCTTGTGCAGGTTAAGGTGCATCATTTGTTAACAGTTTTGGTGGGGCTTTGGTTCTGCCGGATAAAAGGAACTTTACGAGAACTTGCTAACAACAAAAAAGGAATGTGCGGAAGGCGCGGATTTATAAGTGCCCGAACGGGAAGAGGAATTTCTTAGAGAGGCATTTATCTCCGGAAAGACGGTGTTTCTGAAGCGGGTATTCAGTGATTCTTGCGTTGCAGTAGCTGCCGGCGATACTTCCGTTTGATTTGCGATAAGTAATTTTTCATTAAGAGCATGTTTAAATTTATAATTTACTGGTTTTCATTTTATTCGATTAAGGATAAGTTGGCAATTGTGCCACAAAATCCAAGCTTCTACGCTGTTAGTAGTTTTTTCATGGTTTTTGTCGAGCCTTCTAAAGAAGTTGAACATACCAATACCCCGCTCACTTATCCAGCGCCACTTGAGCGGTACAAAGCCTTATTTCTGGTTCCATCCCCAGCAGGTTGTGGCTTACCCACTCGCCAAATACCTTTTCATCCGCTTCATCCGCCAATATCCTTTTCATTCTGTTCAGGTAGCCTAACAGCGGGTCTGCGCCCTCGGCAAGTTAGCTGCATGTACCACTACGCCCAGATTAAGCCTTGGGTATAAAGTTTGCTCACTTCTAACTTACGGACTGACTCGCTTTTTTTGCCCTCCCTTAAAATTTAAACATGCTCTAATTAAGAAAATATAAAGTGATGAAGTTGGTAAGGCGGGTAAATTCAGCAGGCTTTTTATGGGCCTGATTTTTAACGTAGATTTCCCTTGCTTTTTGTGCCGTATAAATTTATTCTTTAACCGCCTGCGTCGGCACCTGGAGGATGTAGCGGGTAGTAGAATCTGCTACCGTAAGTTTATACCCCCGTAACCACGGATTATGCAGCCGTAATGTTTTGTAGTTGGTACCCTGCGCCAAAGCAAAATCAGGTAAATTATCGATGGTACTGGTTACGGTTAAAGTACGGGTAGGCATTTCCGGGTAGGCATCCGACTCCATCATGTTAAAACCATAGCGCTGCGGATTTTCGAGTACCTCTTTTAGCGCCAGTATCCGGAATAAATACCGAGCGGTTTCGTCGTTCAGGTAAAGGTCGTAGTATGAATTTACTTTCTGGGTTTTTAAGGCAGCATCCAATCCGCCCATGCCGCGGTTATACGAAGCAGCGGCGTTGGTCCAGGATCCAAATTTTTTGTAAGCATATTTAAAATACTTACTTGCCGCAATTGTCGATTTTTCGAGGTGATACCGCTCGTCTACTTCGCTGTTTATTTTAAGTTTTAACTCTTTACCTGTACCCGGCATAATTTGCCAAACGCCCTCGGCGCCCTTCGGCGAGGTGACATTACTCAGTAAACTTTCGGCCAGCGCTACGTACTTAAAATCGGGGTGCAACCCGTTTTCACGGAGCAAGCGGTCTAGTTCGGGTAAATGGCGTTGCAGCCGTTTTAAAGCCAGGAAAGTATTTGAATGGAAGTAAGCCGCCGATTGTAACTCGCGGTCCAGCCGCTCAGCTACATCGGGTATTGCCAAAGGTACCGGTTCGCCGGCAAAACTAATGGTTTCGGGCAACGGAAACGGCCGGTGCCCTGCATTGCCGGATAGATGGGGCATTACTTGCTGGCTGCATAAATTTACTACGCCTAAAAAACAGGCCAGTAAAAACAAATATTTCCAGTAAGGCTGTAATTGCGTCATCAGTATCTACCGGTTGGTTGGTTTGCTTTACGAATAAACGCCCCCATGCGGTTCTGATTGCCTCCAGTTTTGACAAAATTGCTACTGGTTAAAGAATATTTAATTTGGTTATTCTCCTGATAGCTAGCCAATAGGTTCATATTCAATCAGTTGGTTTTTTAGATTTGGTTTTGCGAAAACCAAAAAGGTAGTCCGAAAATTCAGAATATGTTCCGGCCAAACAGGAATAATAAAGAAAGGCTCTGACAATTTACCGGTTTTTTCCCGGAACGGAATACTACTGATGGAATTACTTTTGTAAGTTTTCCACAAGCAGTTAGGCCGCTAACCCCCTGATTTAAACATTTTTTAATTTCTATTTTATAAGAGAACCTTTTTCCGGGAATGAAAACTGATGGACCGGTAGTAGGGGGCTAATTTTAATAAAGCCTTGGCTGGTGGCTGGTAATATTTGTAATATTCGGATTCCCGGAAAAGTTTACCTGGGTTAAAATTTAAGGAGGTATGTTCCAGCCAATGCCGGAATAATATTTTGCCCAGGGCTTGGCCGAGTGCTGCCGGCACGAAGAAGTTGGTTTTGCGGTTGTTTTTTAATATAAAATCAAACCAATCAAATACCCGTCCGAAATATACTTCATTGGGGTGCCAGTAATCGTCGAGTATACTGGCGTGTAAATTTAGTTGCTCCGGCGTAGGTACAATGCCTAACTGGTTAAGCATTTCCGTTCGCACTAGGTTGGCATTGCTAATCCGCAAGTGACTTTTCTGTTTCGATATTTGCGTAGTTGACTCCCGGTAGTTTAACAAAGGCTTTTCCAGATTGACTATCTCGGCAACCTTAACCACATCGACCCATAATTTATAATCTTCGGCCGGCATATAGGTTGCCTGGAACCGCAGGTTATGCCGCAGCAGTACGTCTTTCCGGATCGGCAAAAACAGTATCAAAAAGCAGATAGCATTTGGATGCTTCATGTTCCTGAACCGGATGCCAGGTAAAAATAGGTCCGTTGGCATCAAAAATATTTATTGCTGGGCCTACTAAGCTTATTTGCGGTTTAGCTTCCATAAAAGCTACTTGTTTTTCCAGCCGGGTCCGAAGGCTGATATCATCGGCATGCGCGGTATTTGCCCTTGGCCATCTCAATGCCGGCGTTTAAATGGGATACATAACCCGTGTTTTCCGAAGAATCCACAAACCGGATCCGTTCATCGTGGAAGCCCCGGATAATTTCGGCGCTGGCCTCGGTGGAGCCATCGTTGAAAATCAGAAACTCAAAATGGGTATAGGGCTGATTTAAGATGCTTTCGATGGCTGCTGCCAGATATTTTTCAGCATTATAAACGGGCATCAGCACCGACACCAACGGGTAAGTATGCATAGGTAAAAGTTATACGCCAAAGTATTTTTCCAAAATATAAAATATCTGCCTCCCCATAACAAATTTATATAAAACTGAGACCAACCATCCTCCCAGTAATAAAAAAATGAATAAAGTTAGCCTAAGATTGAACAGCTAAGTCGCATAAGAAAGTAATCCTAAAGGACCTCAGACTTAAGCGATAAAATAATTTCAGCTACTGCCTGAAGAAGGTGAATTATACTCTTCCAGTTCCGGAAGCAATATTGAATATTTTACAGTTACAGATAGTATTTGTTCTTTTTGCGCAACATCCTGTAATTGAGTAAAAAAGCTATCTATTTTAGTTATGAAAAGTTTAAATACCAAAGTTGTTTATTATAAAATATTTAAATAGTAAAGCTGATAATTGCTAAAATAGTAAATTTTATATGCTTGCTAATCTAACTGGCTAAAATCATATACCTTAATAGTAATTTACAATATCCAATCACACCTATACCTCCAGATAACATGTTAAGAAAATTACAATCTCCTCCCGATTGGAAGATGAAAATTTCCGGGTTGATTTTATTAGCAACTTTAGTGGCTGGCCCTTATAAAGGGTTTGCCACCGCCCATGTAGCTCATTCCGGTGTTGCGGTTGCATTTACAAAAGAGATGAACGCAAAAAAAATTATTCTTTGGCAGATTACCGGGCGGGTAAGCTCTTCAACCGGCGACCCTATGCCTGGCGTAACGGTACTGCTAAAAGGCACAACCACTGGTGCTACTACTGCTACAGACGGTACATATACCTTAAGCGTGCCTGAAGCTGCCGGAACCCTGGTTTTTTCATTTATTGGTCATACCTCTCTGGAGAGAAATTTCTCTGGACCGGGCGTTGTAAATGCCACCCTTACCGAAGATGCCAAGGCCCTGCAGGAAATAGTAGTAACCGGTTATACT
>JAQBNV010000571.1 GCA_028288395.1 Adhaeribacter sp.
GGGCGTAATGGCGTTCCGGTTTGTAAAAGGCACCAAAGCAACGCTGGGTTTTGCTAAATTCGAACATTCCTGCGTGTTGGAGCTGGACGGCGCCGATGCCGAACTAAATCACCAGTTTACAGAAGCCTTTGTCCAGCAACTGGAACAGGCAAAAATAAAATTTGCGGTTCATTGGGGTAAAATTAACGATTTTCTGAATCCGCAACGGGTCCGGAAAATATACGGTGATCGCGTTATTCAAAATTGGTTAGACCAGCGGCGAAGTTTATTAGACCCTGAAACCTGGGAAGTTTTTAACAATGATTTTGTCCGGTGCTGCGGTTTAGACCAATACCAGGAAATTTTGGTTTAGGAAGAAAAGATAGGAGCACGGTCTTGGTCGTTTAGCTTAAAATATTGCCCGATAATTTTAAGAATTTAAAATCAGTTAATTGTTCGTACAACCTTATCTGAATTAATAAACCGGAAAACTGGGGCAAAAAAAACCAGGCTATAAAAACAGCCTGGTCTAATTTAATATTATTTATTCAAAGTAAGACTTTCCTGAAAGTACCGCATTAAAGGTTAAAAGAGCCGTTGTTGCGTGGTTTTACCAGCAACTTTCCGGTCGGTCAGGAGACGCAACAAGGGCAGCTTTGATTAATTTTTAAAAATATCAATTAGTGGTGATGCCCACCTTCGCCGTGTACGTGGCCGTGCGAAAGTTCTTCTGCCGTAGCTTCCCGAACAGTTAATACTTTTCCTTCAAAAAACATTTTCATGCCGGCAAGGGGGTGGTTAAAATCCATTACTACTTCTTCGTCCTGAATTTTCATGACGCGGCCCTGCATGTGGTTACCTTCGTTATCGGCCATGGGAATATAATTTCCCTCCTGCAGCATTTCGTCGTCTATTTTGCCATCTACTTCAAATACATTTTTTGGGATCGGCACCAGGGCATTATCGTCGTATTCGCCGTATCCTTCATCCGCTTCCAGCGAAAATGAAAAAGCTTCGCCTTCTTGTTTGCCAGACAGATTTTCTTCAAACTTTTCGGGTAAGCCACTTACGCCGTATAAAAAAACCATCGGGTTTTCCGGGTCGGCGGTTTCTACAAGCGTTTGTTCACCATCTTCGTTCAGGATTTTTAGCTCGTAGGTGAGCGAAACCACTTTGTTTTCACTTATTGCTGTCATAGCAGTTTAGGTTTAGAATGAAAGCCAATACGGCGCTTTAATTAGTATTTTAATTTACAAATACCCGATTTGCTAAAAATAGTTGGCAATCAGGGCTATTAATAGTAGACCTGACTTTTAACCGGGAAAATTTGCATTCATATTTTACCTGACCAGAAAACATTCCGGCCGCTAAAAGTGCACAACTTACTATATATAACGCATTCCTTAAAATTTTTTAAGAAATATTTAGGGCTTCCATTAATTCCCAGGCGCTCCGGTAAGCATTTATGCTTTCGGCATAGCCAACAAATGCGTGGTAAAAAGGATGCTGGGTTAAGGTAGCGCTATCTCCCAAAATCACCAACTTTTTCCGGGCCCGCGTCATGGCTACGTTCATGCGGCGGATATCACTCAGGAAACCAATTTCGCCGGTATCGTTACTCCGCACCATACTGATGTAAATAATATCGCGTTCCTGTCCCTGAAAACTGTCTACGGTACCAATGGTTAACTGCCGGCGCGTTTGCCATTCGTGGAGTAATTCGTTGTGTTCCACTTCATCTTTCAGATAATTAATCTGCGCTCGGTACGGCGAAATAATCCCGATTTTTAACGGGACATCGTTTTCGGCCGGTGTGTAATCTTTTATTAAATGCTGCAAATGCTGGAGAAGCAAATCCGCTTCTTCGGGGTTGGCGGTGCTGGCGCCTTCGGCAAAAGATTTTTCGTTGTAACCGCAGCCGGCAGTGTCTACAAATTCTACCGCCAGGTCGGGCGGGAATAAAGAATTAAACGCGTGTAAATCGCTTTGCGCCACACTGGCGTGCGCCTCTAATTGCCCGTCGTAAAACTGCTGGTTAGAGAACTGCATAATATTTTGGTGCATCCGGTATTGGGTGCGGAGCATAACTGCCAGGTCTGGCTGCCGATGAATGCATTTTTGAAACAAGGTTACTTCCAGGCCACCTTTTTCGGCCGCTAAAGATTTAACAGTAGGCGGCAACTGGCAATGGTCGCCGGCCAGCACCACCCGGTTAGCCCGGGTTAGGGGTATCCAGCAAGCCGGTTCCAGGGCTTGCGCCGCTTCGTCGATAAATACGGTATCGTAGGTTAGGTGGCGAATCACGCGGTTTGCGGAACCCACCAGCGTACACGTGATAACCTGCACCCGATCGAGTAAATCATCAGTAATATACCGCTCGGTAAGTTCTGCATCAGCCAAAAGCGCCCGGCTTTGTTCTTTCAGCAAGCGCCTTTGTTCCCGCTCTTCCCAACCAAACTTGCGTTTAAACTGAAAGGCCATTGATTTATATTCCTCGGCCTGTTTCCGGATTTCTTTCACCTCTTTGTAGGCTTTGTGGCCCATTATTTGGGCATCCAGGGTATGGTGTAGCAAAATATCGGATACGCGGGAGGGGTTACCAATCCGGATAACGTTGATGCCCTGAGCGGCAAGTTTTTCGGTTAATAAGTCTACCGCGGTATTGCTGGGCGCCGTTACCAGCAGGCGTTTTTCCCGCTGCAAAGTGCGCATAATGGCCTGCACCAGCGTAGTGGTTTTACCCGTACCCGGCGGACCGTGAATAATAGCTACATCTTTGGCGGCCTCTATTTTTTTTATGGCTTCGTTCTGCGAATCGTTCAGCGTGGGGTCCGGTTCGAAATGTGCTTTGGGGTAAAAAACGGCCGCCTGGGCGCCGTACAAAATATCCCGTAGCTGCGCCAGGCGATTGTCTTCGGCTTCGGTAACCTTGCGCATGGCAATTTCCATCTCCTTGTAACTCATCTCGTCGAAGGTCAGGTCGATGCCCAGTTTCCCTTCTTCGATCCAGTCGGGCAGGTCTTCTTTGGTAGTAGCCAGCGTAAGTTTGTTGCGCTTCAGGGTCATGATAACCCCGGAAAGTAAATGCGAATCGTGGCCTTGTTTGCCTTGGGCATTGGAAAAAATAGCCGCGCCTTTGCCGGTTTGGAATAAATGAAGCTGATCGCGGCTACCAGTCCGTTCAATTTCCACTACTACTTTATTGCCGAAACCTATTTCGGTTTTAGTAATGGTAACGGGGTACCAGCACAAACCATTTTGCTTGCGTTCCTGGATAGAACTGCGGGTGCTTTTTAATTTATATTGAGCCAGGTCTTCGTCCTGCTCTAATTTTAATAATTTACTAACTCTGTTTAATTCTTCTTGTATCTCGAACATGTAAACGCTGCAATGCCGGCGCTAGGTAATTAATTATTTGCCCTCACCGTTTTTTTATAATCTGAATAACAGGTTATAAGGCTGCCAGGCACGAAAAAGTTTCCGAAAAAATTTTTATTACCGTTTATCTTTGGCCGTCTTTTTTTTACCATTCCGGGCGAAGATATATACCACCAAACCCAATATGGCTAATACGGAAAGGCCAAGTAATTGCTGTAGTTCCTGAATTTTATCTTTCGAATCGTTAAGCCTTGCCTCCAGCACATTCATTTGGCGCTGTTTTACTTTTTGCTGGTTTTCCATGTTCCCAATCTGGGTCTTTAAAGCGTATAAATTATCGGTAATCACCTGCTTATCGCCCACCACCTGATCCTCAATTTGCTTTTTCTGGTTTTCAACCTGGGTTTTTGCTACGGTAATCTGGGCCTGTTTTTTCATACTAACTGTGTTTATTTCCCGAATTATTTCCGAATCTTTGTTTATCACCCCTTTCAGCGCGTCAATTATATGGAGTAAATCTTTTTTTGATTTTTTGCCCCAGAAATTGCTGTTCTGGGCATTATAAAATTCGTATTCTTTTATCATTTGGGCGCGCTCCCGCAACAGCCGGTTCAGGTTTTCGGTTGGCGAAACAGTGGCGGGTGCGGTGTTAACCGAATCCTGGGCCCAAGCGGGGGCAAAAGAGAAAACCAGCAGGAGCAGGAGGAGCGATAATTTAGGCATATAAAGCAGTATTTTAGAGGTTTTAAAAATTAGCCGGTAACGTTTTAAAGCTTTCTACTAACTGGCAAATTAATATTTTTTGACCATTTTCAATTGTTATAACCTAACGGTACCGGGCGTTCTTTCATTTTACAAACCGAAAGAAAGTACATCCGTACCCAGTCAATTTCCTGTATTATCCGGTACAGGTATATTTTTTGGGTTTATATTCTGCCCCGAAAACAAAATAATAAATTATCGATTTCCCCGGCATTGGTAATAATTCTTTCCTTATTTTTGATTCCTTTAAAGTTATTCCTATGCAGCAATACCAGCAACTTCTCCGGCATATTCTGGAAAATGGCGCCAAAAAAGAAGATCGTACCGGTACCGGCACGCTGAGTGTATTCGGTTATCAGATGCGGTTTGATTTAGCGGCAGGTTTTCCGTTGGTAACTACTAAAAAAGTCCACCTGAAATCGATTGTGCACGAGCTGTTGTGGTTTTTAAAAGGAGAAACCAATATTAAATATCTAAAAGAAAATGGCATCTCTATCTGGGACGAATGGGCTGATGAAAACGGCAACTTAGGCCCGGTCTACGGATCGCAGTGGCGCAGTTGGCCCACCCCGGACGGCGGCCACATCGACCAGATTACCCAGGTAGTAAACCAGTTGCGGCACAACCCGGATTCACGCCGTATTATTGTGAGTGCCTGGAATGTAGCCGAAATCAACAACATGAAGCTGCCGCCCTGCCACGCCTTCTTCCAGTTTTATGTAGCCGAGAACAAATTGTCGTGCCAATTATACCAGCGTAGCGCCGATGTTTTTTTGGGCGTGCCCTTTAATATTGCCTCCTATGCGTTATTGACCCAAATGATGGCCCAGGTTTGTGGCCTGGAACTCGGCGATTTTATCTGGACCGGCGGCGACACCCATTTATACCTGAACCACTTGGAACAGGCAGCGTTGCAGTTAACCCGGGAGACCCGGCCGTTGCCCCAAATGCAACTTAATCCTTCGGTTAAATCTATTTTTGATTTTAAATTCGATGATTTTAAACTCGAAAATTATAATCCGCATCCGGCCATTAAAGCGCCGGTAGCAGTATAATATCCATTCCGGATTAAAATAAGAAAGCAGCTTTAGCAGCTGCTTTCTTATTTTAATCAAGGGTTAATCTACTTTTTTAAAGCATCCCACAAAACTTCGAGGGTATGCAGGGCTTTGCGACCGGTGCCGTCTTTTATCTGGTGCCGGCAACTGGTACCCGGTGCCACAATAATCACGTCTTCGGGTTGCTTTCGCACCGCCGGGAATAATACCAGTTCGCCAATCTGCATCGATACATCGTAATGCTCCGCTTCGTAGCCAAACGATCCGGCCATGCCGCAACAGCCTGACGGAATAATATCTACGGTGTAATTGGCGGGCAAGGTGAGCATCTTCTGGGTATGTACCAATGATGAGAGGGCTTTCTGGTGGCAGTGTCCGTGGAGCTTAAGGTGGCGTTTTTCCAGGGTAAAAGCATCCGGCGAAATATTGCCTTTAAACCGTTCCATTGCAATAAATTCATCAAAAAGCCAGCTGTTGGCCGCTATCTGCTTGGCCGCCGGCAATTGATCGTCGTCCACCAAATCCAGGTATTCATCCCGTAAGGTCAGGATGGCGGATGGTTCCACCCCAACTAATGGCGCATCAGCTGTAACCACATCTTTCAGTAATTCTACATTGCGCTGGGCCAGTTTTTTCGCAGCTCGCACCAGTCCTTTTGACAGGTAAGTACGGCCGCTTTCCTGGTGCTTGGGCAGGTGTACCTCGTAACCGAGTTTTTCCAGCAGCAATACCGCCTTTATGCCGATATCGGTATCGTTAAAATTAGTAAACTCATCGCAGAAAAGATTTACTATGCCTTTAGTGGGCGTCACCGTTTTGGGTTCCTGCTGATGGTTCCGGAACCACTTCCGGAGCGTCGTTTTCTGCAACAACGGAATAGACCGCTTGGTGGAGAAGCCCATTACCTTCTTAGCTATATTGGCCGTGAAATCGTTTTTAAATAGGAAATTATACATACCCGGTGCGATAGCTGCCAACTGGTTTGCATTGGTAAAATTACCCACCAGGCGCGTCCGGAATGGTACACCGTTGGCATCGTAGTAATGCTGCAGAAACTCGGCTTTCAGCTTGGCTACGTCTACGTTAGAGGGGCACTCAGATTTACAGCCTTTGCACGACAGGCACAAATCCATGGTGTCCAGTATTTCTTTGTGATCGAAGCGGTTTACCTTGGGCGAATTGGTCAGGAACTCCCGCAGCATATTGGCCCGGCCGCGGGTAGTATCTTTTTCGTGGCGGGTAGCCATGTAGCTGGGGCACATGGTGCCCCCGGTAAGCTGGGTTTTGCGGCAATCGCCGGAGCCGTTGCACAACTCCGCAGCCCGCAGAATGCCTTGCTCATTCCGGAAACGGAAAACCGTATCGAACTCCGGGGTTTCCTGCCCGGGCTGGTACCGTAAAAAGGTATCCATAGCGGGCGTTTTAACAATTTTGCCGGGATTGAAAATATTATCCGGGTCCCAGGTCCGTTTGATGTCTTCGAGCAAGCGGTAATTTTTCTCTCCGATCATCCAGGGAATAAATTCGCCGCGCAAACGGCCGTCGCCGTGTTCGCCGCTTAAAGAGCCGCGGTATTTTTTTACGAGGCGGGCAATTTCTTCGGCAATGGTCCGGAATAAACGGTTGCCTTCGGCGGTTTTTAAGTTGATAATCGGGCGGAGGTGCAGTTCGCCGGAGCCGGCGTGGGCATAGTGCACGCAATATAAATCATGCTGCTTCAGAATTAAATTAAATTCCGCAATGAAGTCCGGTAAATCATTAACATCCACTGCTGTATCTTCAATTACCGCCACAGGTTTGGCATCGCCCGGAATATTGGAAAGCAGGCCCAGGCCCGCTTTTCGCAAGGTCCAAACCTTCTTGGTTTCGGGGCCGGTTACCAGCGGATAGTGGTAGCCGAGGCCGGTTGCTTTTAATTCCTCAATTAAAGCGGCGGCAGTCTCCTGTACTTCGGCGGGCGTATTTCTGGCAATCTCTACTACTAATATGGCACCCGGGTCGCCCTGCACAAAGAAGCGGTTTTGCCGTTGTTCAATATTTACCTTGGTGCATTCCAACACGTAGTGGTCCATGAGCTCGCAGGCACTGGGATTATATTTCAGCGCCACCAGGTTTGCCCGCAATGATTCGTCGATGGTATTGGTGTGGATACAAAGCAAGCCAATTTCTTTCGGCGGCAGCGGTACCACGTTAACTTTGATTTCTGTCAGGAAAGCCAAAGTGCCTTCAGAACCGGCGATTAATTTACAAAAATTAAAATCTTCGGAGCCAGGCGTAAAAGGATTCGTTTCGAGCAATAAATCAACCGCGTAGCCGGTGTTCCGGCGTTCTACCGTTTTCTTCGGAAACTCCTGGCGAATTTCATTTTGGGTTTCTGGATGCGATAACATGGCTTTTACAGCCTGGTACACGCGGGTTTCCAATTCCGAAGCCGTGCCTTCACCCTGGCACTTAGCCTCGAAGGCTTCCGGCGTTAAGCTAGTAAATTCGGTTTCAGAACCATCGCTCAAAATGGCTTTTACCGACAGCACGTGTTCGCGGGTGCTGCGGTATACCACGGAGTTAGAGCCGCAGGAATTATTGCCCACCATGCCCCCAATCATCGCGCGGTTGGCCGTGGAAGTTTCAGGACCAAAATACAGGCCGTGGGGTTTGAGGAAAAAGTTAAGTTCATCCCGGATTACGCCCGGTTGTACCCGCACCCAGCCTTCGGCAACATTAAGTTCTAATATTTGCGTAAAGGTGCGCGAAACATCCACTACAATACCGTTGCCAACTACCTGGCCGGCCAGCGAGGTACCGGCAGTACGCGGAATCAGGGAGGTTTTTTCGCGGCGGGCGAAGTTAATCAGTCTTTTAATATCCGCTATGTTCCGCGGAAAAGCCACGGCCAGCGGGAATTCGCGGTAGGCAGACGCATCAGTGGCGTACAACGTCCGCATGGTCGAATCAAAATGTAATTCGCCTTCTAACTCTCCGGCTAATCTTTGTAATATTTCCGTATTCATTCTTTTGTTCTTTCCTAAGCCTTTCAAACAGCCGACAATTATCAGGTTGCAGTTATTCTTTACTGTCTGAAAGCAATCACGTGAACCAAGGGTGTTTTTATAAGAATTATACTCACTACCGAATATAAATATTTTCCGCAGCAGGGTGGCATTAATTAACCCAAGCCACGAAAATTAACCTTGCATTAAACCTTTATGTTGCCTTACTTAAGCCGCACCGGATATTTCCGGAGGACTTTAAATGGTTTCCTTAACAACTTAAATCGGGCATTGACCTAAATTATTACCTGAACCCTGAGCCTTCCATTAAAGCCAGCGCAAAATTAAGTCCCTGAAATTTCTTTTCCTCTTATAAAAAGGCCAATAATATATCCAGAAAGGTTTTCGACGGCGCTTGCTTATCAGTTGTCCTTGATTACACTGTAAAGAAATAACATTTTATTCAAAACTGCACCTTTTTAGGCATACTTCCGGGGATTGTAATTCCGGATATTGCCAGGGTGATAGGTTTAAGCTTAACCTGTTTTAAAACTGCAGCAACTTGGGATAGAATTTACAAGGGCGTATGGCTGACTGTCATGTGGTAAGCGTAAGCCACATTTGGTAAATAATACGATATCTTCCCGTTTGAAGGATTTCCGGCTCATAGCCTCGCCGAATAATGCTTCGGCCTGGTAAGAACCATAAATATCCGCGTGGTCAAAAATATTAATGCCTAATTCCAGACATAGGTTTACATTGGTTTCCATGGTCATGGCCGAGTGGGTGGCTCCATCATCCCATCGGTGAAAACTATACGGGGCTGGTCAAACCAGCATAGCCCTGTTGCCGGTAGGAGTGCAAGAGCCGCTGACTCTCGCACTCACCGCTCTTCAAAAGTCTTAGAAACCTGATACGATCCCTGACCTTAGCTTTATCAGCATGCCGTTCCTTTGCCTGCAGGAAAAACAGCCCCGCTGTAATGACTGTTCCAAAATCCATCGTAATATATACCTCTTAACTAATTTATACCATTTCACATTTACTACCTGCCGTAAAGCTGACCTAAAAAGGGAAGCTAACCCGGCAGGTTTCATAACTTACCGGGTTTAAGTTACCAGGGGAAAATTTATCGTAAATTTTACAGAAAGGATTTAAAATATAGGAATATTTCATAATCAGATTAAAAACCTGATTTTCTGCTTTACCGGTTTCTGATCATGATGTGGTTTAGTGCTATAGATTAAGTTGCCGAGAGCTGCGAAAGTAAGCCTTACCCTAAAGTAGTAGCCGGGTCCTGACCATAATAATGCAAAAATTCAGGTGCGGGTCATTCCTAAGCATGGTGGTGCAGGGCTACTAACCCGGGAGCGCCGTAGCGCGTAAGGCTTGCCGGCGGGCAAGATTATGGTGGATCATTTTATGTGTAGTGTTCAGATTACATAGTACTTAATCAGGTAATACGTTAAACCAGCTAAAGCACTTATGCCAATCCAGGGAATCATGCTTATTTTAAACCGGTACATGGCTACAAAAGAGATGATAATCCAGGCTAAACTGAAATAGTCGATGCCAGCGAAAGCAAGTTGTTCTGGAAATATAACGGCTTGGGCAAAGTAGACGGTCAGGTTTAGAACCACGCCCACTACAGCCGCCGTTACGACACTTAATATGGCTTTGATGCTTTTATTACTCTGCGTTTTTTCAATAATAGGAGCGCCCGCCAGAATAAACAGAAAACATGGTAAGAAAGTATAGTAGGTAGTGGTAACTAATCCTAACGCTCCCATAGCTAAAGAGCCGCCGAAGTGGTGGTAGCCAGCCATAAAGCCTACAAAAGCTAAAACCATAATCAGCGGACCAGGAGTAGTTTCTCCCAGCGCCAAACCATCTATCATTTCCAGCTTAGTAAGCCAGTTAAAATCTTCTACTGCGACCTGGGCCACATAAGGCAACACGGCGTAAGCACCCCCCACAGTAACAAAAGCAGCTTTGGTGAAAAAGGCCACTAGTTTCTCCCAAAAAGGAGCGCCTTGACTCATGCTAAATAATAAATAGGGAGCTGCCCATAAGAACCCAATCACCAAAAATTGTTTTATTAAGCGACTTGTTCGAAAACCGGTATCGGGTATTTCTGTATCCATATTCAGATAATATTCTTGTTCGTTCGCCGCCAGTTCGCCCGCCGTTTTTGACTCTTTAAATACCGTTGGATAAAATCTTTTGGCCAGCCAGCCCAGGAGGATTGCTCCCAGAATAATATAAGGAAATGGAATATTTAAGAAAAAGATGCCGATGAAGGAAGCCCCGGCTACCAGTACATGAAATGAACTTAACAACGACTTCTTGCCAATCTTAATCAAAGCTAAAATAACGATGGCTACTACTGCCGGTTTTAAGCCGTAAAATAAAGCTGCTACCCAAGCTATTTTACCAAATACTACATAAATGGAACTTAATCCCAGCAGTATAAAAACAGAGGGAAGTACAAACAGGCTGCCGGCTACAATGCCGCCGATGGTGCCGTGCAGTAACCAACCAATATAAATAGCTAACTGCTGCGCTTCCGGGCCTGGCAACAGCATACAGTAATTCAATGCGTGTAAAAACTTCCGGTCGGAAATCCACTTTTTTTGATCGACCAGAAAAGTATGCATAATGCCAATCTGCCCGGCCGGGCCACCAAAGCTGATGAAGCCCAGCTTCAACCAGAAGAAAAAGGCTTCTTTAAAAGTGGGTTTGGCAACAGGGGAAGATGTTGAGGTTACAGGGGGAAAAGTAGCAGTTAGTTCACTCATACTATTTTTACTTTTAAGATCATTTACCGGCTACAAGGATAAATATCTAAAAGCTACTAAAATAGAACGTTTTTAACCTTTGGTATCCTTTTTACCTTTTTTAATATCTTTCTTGTACGCAGAAGGATTTTGTCCGGTATGTTTCTTAAAAAGACGGGTGAAGTGGCTATGGTCGGAAAAACCAGTTAGGTAAGCAATTTCGGATAAGGAATGGCTGGTATGATGCAATAAGTGAATAGACTTGTCGATGCGCAGCTTCCGGATGTAATCACCAAAAGAAAGGTTATCAAAATACTTGGAAAATTGCCGGGACAAATAAGCCGGATGTACGTTAAGTTCTTCCGAGATGGCCGTTAAATTAAGAGTTAAATTGGTGTCTATCTGGTCCTGGATGGTTTCTTTAAGTTGGAGTGCCCATTCTGGTATCTTTTTGCTTTCTTTTTTTTGCTCGGCCAGGTACTTGCGAAATACTTGTATCAGTAGATTTTCGGTAGGGTTTTGGGTATGCTTTTCCTGTTGCAGGTGTTTTGCCCAGCTATATAAAGCGTCATAGAGGACCATACCTTTTTGAAGCAAATCATAATCATCTTTGATATTAAAAGCCAGACCAGCCGAGATGGCCCATAAACCAGCTGACTGGCTGGAGATAGAATGGTCGTCCGTATCGGCACCCCTGATTACCAGTGCCATGGTTTGAAGAGCAGGGTCCTTTAAGTCATATTTCTGCAGAAAATAATCAAATGTACAACGGTCCTCATAATGGCTGAATTCTACTTCCGGAATGTCAAAAGGGGTAGCTTGCAGCTTTTCGGCCAGGTCTCTTACCTGGGTTTCCGGTACATAAATAATATCGGCCTGGGCATCAATAAACCTCCTGATTAACCAAGGGCAAGCCAAACGGTCAATTTTCGGCCTTTCTCGGGTAATCCATTTCATAATAATACACACTTAAATAATTCAGGATTCCGTTAACCGCGTCCCTAATATCCACTTTGTCATTCACCAGGCAATATTATTTAAGTTGGTTTTACCCAGAAGTTCCTCTGCTTCCTCCAGTTGCTGAAGAAAGTTACCGTACCCAATTTATTAATAATTAGTAACTATAATATGCCGG
>JAQBNV010000593.1 GCA_028288395.1 Adhaeribacter sp.
TAAAAGGTTTGCTTAACTGATTATAATCAGTTAAGCAAACCTTTTATCAAAGACCATTCAGAGACAAAACCTAGCAAAAACTTTTCTGAATAAAGAAAATAGTTTAATCATAATTAATGCATTATTAAACCGAAGCGCCTTCACTTACAGTAGTGTTATAACCTGCTTTGCTCATTTTTAGTCAAAATAGAGAGGATTCCGGCATCAAGCGTTCGGTCTTCTACATCTAAAATAATCAACCTTAGAAACCGGCGCTGCTTACTTCTGCTTCTTTATTTATTTTTTTAACAAGTCCCTGCAATACTTTCCCTGGACCGCATTCAATAAACTGGCTGGCGCCATCCTGTACCATATTCTGAATGGTTTGGGTCCAGCGGACTGGGGCGGTAAGTTGTTTAAGCAGGTTCTCCTTGATTTTAGCAGGGTCGGTGTATGGTTGAGCGTCCACGTTTTGATAAACCGGGCAAATGCCGGCCGCAAAAGTGGTACCCTGAATAGCTTGCGCCAGTTCTTCGGCGGCTGGTTGCATTAACGGCGAGTGAAAAGCACCTCCTACCGGCAATACCAAGGCGCGTTTGGCGCCGGCAGCTTTTAATCTTTCGCAGGCCACTTCAACCCCTTTGATACTACCCGAAATTACCAACTGGCCCGGGCAGTTATAATTGGCCGGTACTACTATCTCGTCGGTGATTTCGGCACAAATCCGGGCCACTGTTTCATCATCCAGGCCCAGCACAGCAGCCATGGTAGAAGGTTCTTTTTCGCAAGCGGCCTGCATGGCCTGGGCCCGCTTAGATACCAGTAGCAAAGCATCTTCAAAACGAAGCACCTTATTCGCTACGAGCGCCGAAAACTCGCCCAGCGAATGACCGGCTACCATATCGGGTTTGAAAGTGGCGGTCACTGCGGCTTGTGCTACCGAATGCACAAAAATAGCGGGTTGGGTTACGTTGGTCTGCTTCAAATCTACTTCGGTACCGGCAAACATAATATCGGTTAGGGGAAAACCCAATAACTCATTTGCCCGGTCGAACAGGCTTTTGGCTGCCGGATGCTGCAGGTACAAATCCTGGCCCATACCGGGGAACTGCGAACCCTGACCCGGAAAAATATATGCTTTCATAGTATTGTCTTTAATAGTTGCGGTTGATTTATGGTAAATATTAGGGAGATACCCAGCCAGCTGCTGGTAAAAGAATTTAGAATTGCTGGGTTGCCCCGAAACAAATTAATAGATATTACCTAATAATGACAAATAAAAAAGCCGGCCCTGATCAGAACCGGCTTTGGATTAACTTATTTAATTTATTTATACCCGGAATTACCGCACTATTTCGACCCAGCCTTTATAGGATTTGGTAGCATTCTGTGGATTAGAAGTAATAAACTCTACTTCAGCCAGGTAATAATATACGCCGTCGGCTAAGGCTTTTCCGGCACTATTTACGCCCTGCCAGTTAATCCGCGGATCATCGGCACCTTCGTACACTTTACCACCCCAACGGTTAAAGACCGTAAATTTAATCGAACGGATAAACTGCGAACGCGGATCCGGCTGGAAGGTATCATTCTTCCCATCGTTGTTCGGGGTAAAAATATTAGGCAATTTAAAGAAGAAGCAATTGTCTTTACACACTATATTGCTTTGCTTGCTCTCATTACCTGTCGAGTCGGTAGCCGTTACTACGTAGCAACCCGCAAAAGACTCCAGGTTCCGGTGGGTAAAGGTGGTAATATCGTTTGGGGTAAAGCCAATGGAGTCAAAAGCCATATCGTCGTTCTCCTGCGCCCGGTAATAAATCGTGAAATATTTAATATCCTGGGCACATTGAGGACTTACATTGGGTACCCAGGTTAATACGTTCTGGTAAGGCGGTACTGTTGGGTTATTTATAAAGGTTTCACAATTTAATGGATCGATGCTGAGTACCGGCGGACAAGGCGGTATGGTATCGCGCAAGGTTACACAAAACTCCTGGCTCTTATTCAGAAGCGGATCCGGCAGTTTAGGATTGCTGTAAGTACCATTTGTACGCACATAATAACAATATTGCTGCGCTTGTTTAAGCGGGGTATTTTTATAGGTACCCCGATCTATGTATTCTCCGCGGGTAATAGTGGCATTAACGCTATCTATCAGTTCGTATGGGCCATTTAATAATTTACGGTAAATATAATGTTTCCGGAGGCTGTTATTCCAGGGTACGTTATAAGTCCAGGCCAGCGATACCGTAGACGTCTGGGTCGTTGCCTTCAGTTGAACACTCGTAGCGGTAGCTGCGGTATCTACCATTTCGGGCGAAGCTGCCGCATTGTGGTAAAACTCCAGTTTGTAAATCCATTTCACGTCGCCAGCTCCCGCAGTAGTACTAATATTCCTATCCAGAAAGCTGTTCTCGTCTAAATTATTAGTTCGGAAAATTTCGGTAAAGTTTTGGCTGCCCCCCGCGGCCCGTAATAGACGGTATTGCAAAGGTGTTACCAGGTTTTGCAGGCCGTCTACCGGTTTCGTCCATTTAACCAGAATACTGCCGTTGGTGGGGTCGGTGGTTTCTACGGTTACATTGGTTAAAACCGGCATGTTGTTTTCCAGCATGGTACACACCGGAATAGTCGCAATACTTTCGCCGCCTTTCGGGGATGGGAATACCGCATAAATTACATAACAATAATTAACCCCGCGTTTTAAACCGGCAGCACCGCCCGTATCGGTATAGGTGGTACCATTGGCATCAATCTCGCCAATTTTGGTAAACCCAGCCGACGCCGGCACCCCGGTTTCGCAAGGGCCTGGCACAAAAGAGGAATTTCCTTCGCGGCGGTATATATATATTTTAGAAGCATTCTGGCAAATATAGGGATCCCAGTTAAGAGTAATATTCCGACCAACTGGTGTTACTTTAAAGTTTTTGGGAGCCGGCCCGATTACCTTAATATTCCAGGGTTGCAGATCTGTTAAAGGTATTGGATTATTGCCCCCGGCCGGATCAGTGTCTGTTACTTTAAATATAACCTGGTAGGGCTGTGCCTGCACATCGCCGCAAACAGTGTTCCAGTTAAAAGTGCCGGTATTGCCGTTTACCGCAAAAGTAGCAGGTGGCAAAATGCCGCTAAACGCCTCCATCATTACCGGTCGGTTCTCGGGGTCGGTGGCCCGTACAATGCCGGTAGCCCGAGTGCCGGCCACCACACAGGTATCGCGGGGTACGCGCAGGGTTGGCCGCTTGTTTTCCACGCACCTTACCCGTATCTGCATATCCCGCAAAGTCTCGCCAATTTTGCGTG
>JAQBNV010000594.1 GCA_028288395.1 Adhaeribacter sp.
CCGGCATAACCAATTTCCGGTAAAAGGAGGTGCCGGTTATAGCGTTTTAATTCTTCCTGTTGCAGCATAGCTTCTTTTGTAACAAATTAAGTTAGTGAAATAAAATAATGCCCCAATATAAACGCGGTAAATTACGCTAATCCGGTAAAAGAACAGATAGGTAGCGGTGTTTTGTTTTCTGGCCCGCAGGTTCTTTTCTCTTGCCTCAATTAAAGTTTCGCATTTTCTACCTGGCTGATGCCGTTCATTAGTTTTTCGAGTTTCGGGTGCGGTTGCCGGTCATCGAAATAACCACTGTTGTAAGATTTTTGGCTGGTGCGAATGGTGAGGGAAGAATAGCGGGCGGCATCGCGTTCGCGGTGGTTCGTCGGGGCGGGCAAATTGGCTAAATCAGCTAGTTTATGGCCCGAAATAGCTTTAAGGAGGTTAGCCCAATCGGTAGCACTGGTTTTCCGCCTGATTATTTTGTGCGGCTGGTTCAACTCTTTGATAAACGTGCTGTCGGCCCGGATAAGGACGGTTTTCCGGTAACCTCTGGTGAAAGTTTCGTAGGAGAATGCTTCTACTTTTTCGGCCTGGCCGACGGCCCACCCAAAAACAAAAAACAGGCAAAAGGTCGTTACTATTTTATTCATCCTTCATTCTAGTAAAAACCGGCGGTTTATACGCTATGTGTGTCCTTTGTACTGCCGTACTTTAATAAGAACGTTGGGTCGCAGGTTAAATTTTAAAGCCGCTAATCTGCCGGATGCCGGCAGTCGCCCCATAGTAGCATTTCTATTTTAAAACGAATTTCAGATACGCACTGGTATAAAACAAAAAGCCTGCTAGTAGCAGGCCCTTTAGAATAACAAATACAACTAAGTTATTACATGGTAGGCAGTACTACGGCATCAATAACGTGGGTAACCCCGTTACTCGAAATGACATCCGCAATAGTCACATTAGCGCCATTTATCATTACCATATTACCTTTGCGGGTTACCGTTAAGGTAGCGCCGTTCACGGTTTTCAGTTTCTGACCATTTTTTAAATCTTTTGCCTGTAAGCTGACGGGCACCACGTGATACGTTAAAACCGAAGCTAGCTTTCCTTTATTTTCTGGTTTTAATAAGGTTTCGACAGTACCGGCTGGTAATTTTTCGAAGGCCGCATTGGTGGGTGCAAATACGGTAAAAGGACCAGTACCCATTAAGGTTTCGGCGAGGCCGGCCGCTTTAACCGCTGCTACCAGCGTGGTATGATCGCTGGAACCTACTGCATTTTCAACAATATTTTTAGTGGGCACCATCATGGCCCCTCCTACCATTACACCTTCTTTTTTCTCCATCCCGGTGGTTTTAGCCATTTTGGTTTTAGCCGCGGTTTGGGCAGAAGCATTAAAAGAACTAAAAGCGGTAATTCCGGCTATGGCCAGCATTAAAATTGGTTTTTTCATAATAATTGTGGTTGTGCTATTTCTTTAGTACGCCAGACCTACGAGGGATAATTGCTGCCTGGATTGCGGTAAATCGTAAATAGATAAGGGACGATAATTGCCGGCCGGTCTATTGCAAAGGGCTATTGCCGAAAAGGAAACTTTGGAAAAGGAAATAATTAAATAAAACAAAACACCAGGCAAGGCTCTAGCGAAAGCGGTAAAGCAAGGGAATAAATTTACGTAGGAGTAAAAGCAGCCTTATCTATTTCAGGAAGGAATCGTAGGCGAATTTTAAAATAATAGCGCTTACGATAACCAGGAAGAAAATGCGCACAAAACCGCTGCCTTTGGCAATAGCCAGCCGGGCGCCCACCTGCGAACCCAGAATATTACAAAAGGCCATGGGTATGCCAATGTGATATAATATTTGCCCGGTATAAGCAAAGTAGGCCAGCGCTGACAAATTAGTAGCCACATTAACCAGTTTTGCCGAAGCCGAAGCTGCCAGAAAGCTAAACCCGAATATCCCTACAAACGCAAAAATGAGAAAACTACCGGTACCCGGACCAAAAAAGCCATCGTAAAAGCCAATACCAATGCCCAGCAGCACCGCAAACAATTTTTCCCGGCCCGGGGTTAGTTTAGGCGCGTGCAGCGCTCCCAGGTCTTTTTTCAGAAAAGTATAAATAGCTACGCTGACGAGCAAAACCAGTACCACTGGCCGCAACGCCTCGGCCGGAATATGGCTTACCGCCCGCGCCCCAATAAATGAAAAGATAAAAGCGGCGGCGGCAGCAGGTAAAATAGATCGCCAGTTAATTTTTACCGACCGGCCATATTGTAGCAACGCCGAAGCGGTACCCGCAATTCCCGCTACTTTACCTGTTCCGAATAAGGTAGGAATAGGCACGTGGGGTAAAAACACCAGCATAGCAGGCGTCTGGATGAGCCCTCCTCCCCCCACAATAGAATCGATGAATCCGGCCAGGAAAGCAAAAAAGCAGAGAAAAACGAGGTCGGAGCTGAAAGTAAAGTCCAATTACCTTAATTAAAAATTGTCGGCAAAGATATTAGTTCTGGCCGCTAAAATAGCACCCGCCGAAGCAATTTTTAAATTCAATTTCTTAGGTAACAGGTTGTATTTTATTTAAAAATATTGGTGGCAGCTAGCTTCCGGGGCTATTCACCGGTTATTGCTAACCCAGTCATAGCTAAAGTAACTTCTCAGAATTTAGCGCCTACCACAACCGTTTCTTTATAAGCCTTTACGTTTCCCTGTAGGTTAAAAAGTTCTATATAAAGTATATAATAGCCTACGGGTACTTTGCGGCCGCGCTCGTCCAGGCCATCCCACCGGAAGAACCCGTTTTGGGCCAGTAATTCGTTTTTAACCAGCCGCTTTATTTCCCGACCATTGGCATCGTAAATGGTAATATTCGTAACATAACCGGCCGCGCCGGTAAGGTAATTAATGGTGGTAAAATCTTTCTCTCCATCGTCATCGGGGGTAAATAATTTAGGCTCGATACTGAAAAACTGGCTGGCAGGTGTCCGCTCTATATACTGCGAATTTTTATAACCCGGCGTCGCATACCCCACCGTACTGGCCGCCGAATGCCAGTTGGCGGCACTGCTATCGCCTTGCAACCGGATACGCTCCAGCGAAACGCCATTTACATCGGCAAGCAATTTAAAGTGCATTTCCTCTTCGTAAGAGAATTGGTCTATCAGTTTCCGGTTCTCCGAGAATAATCTTACCGTGCCCCGATCATCGGGAAAAGCCGGCAAGCGGCTCATTCTAAAAAGTGCCGACTGGTTGGCAGCGGGATAATGGGACTGGACAATATCCGGACGGGTGGTTAAAACCAGGTACTGATCCGGTGCTATTACCAACGACTCAGCCGAAATATTGCTTACCTCAGCCACCGAATCGGAACGGATATTTCCGAGTTGCCAGCCTTTCAGATCAATATATTTCCTGGATCGGTTTACAATTTCAACAAAGTCGACGCCGCCACTGCGCGGATTAAACAGCACTTCGTTCAGAACCACATCCCCGATAGCAGCGGGTTCGGGCAACACCACCGTTGCCTGGGCTTCGGGGTTTATTAAATTCCCGGCGCAATCGCGCACCTGGCGCACAGCAATTTGGTAAACCTGCCGGGGTTGCAGGCTGCCCGATAATGTAAGCCGTACTTCCGAAAAAGCCGGGTCCAATAAAGTCACGGCGGTTACGGCCAGGCCCGGAGAAATGGTGTAGGCATTTGGATTGCGGGCCATGAGGCTGTCGAGGCTTTCCGAAAAAGTTAACTTTATGGTATTTTCCGTTATCAAAGCCGCTTTTAGCAGCGTAGGCGGTTGCGTATCAGGGATGTTGTTATAAACCGAGTTTTGTTTCCCGGGTGTTCCGCCCCTCGGATCGACGGAAGCAGTCCAGTTAGCGGCCGCAGCACAGGTGAGCAACGGGTTTATCAGTTCGAGGGTCCAGCCGCCGGCCGCTTTTCCGGCGTCCTGGTACCAGTCGGTGGTATAGTTAATTTTATCGATGCGTTTACCGCTATTATCGTATAGCTGCACTTCGTCGCCGGTATCGTTTAAAGTCGGGAAAGCGGAGAGTCCTACCACGTTCCCGTAAGCCCGGAAAGCCGCCGTGTCGGCAGCACGGCATAGGATTACGTAGCTCCCAGGTGTTAAAACAAAAGCCGGTAAAGTTCCGCTCCTGGAACTGGCATCGGCGTAATACCAACCTTGTAGGTTTATGGTTTTGGTACTAGCGTTGTAAAGTTCAATAAATTCGGCGGCCGGCAAACCTACGGTTGGATTAAAGTCTGCCATAACCTCATTAATCCGCACATCCCGGTAATTTACCACTACGGGTGGCGTGTAAGCAAAGGACCAGGTCAGCGAAGCCAGGATTTGATTCTGGTATAAATCGATTATGCCGGTTACGGTAAGGATCAGCAGCCCGGCCGGAATAGGTTGGGCAAAAGTGAGGTGTACCAGGGCCGGATTGCCGGCGTCCCGCACGGCCGCGACGGGCGCACCTATATGCTGCAGCTGGTAATTTCCTGGTGCCTGGGCTTCCGTTAATGCTACCGGTTCGTTAAATAAAACCGCCAGGGTTAGATTATTTATTGCCTGTTCATTTCTGATTTGCGGGGGCGAATGATCAGTTATGGTAAAATCATCAAAGAAGAACCGGTTACTATTGGCCGCCGAATATTTTACCAGCACACCCAGGTAAGCCGACCTTTGGTACGTTGCATCTTCCGCGCGGCCCTCTTCCCGGTAATGCTGGCCGGTTCCGGTTACGTCCAGCCACAAGGCCCAGCTGGATTGCTCATCCCGGGTTACTTTTATTTTTATTACCTTATCAACAGCGGCCTCTACCGTGCCATCACGGCCGTTTATTACATATACCGGGCTGACGCCGGCATCTTTCCGGAACAGGCTTACTTCGTCGGGGGTGCCACCCAGCCGCACAAAATACCCGCTGTTGCTACCTTTAGAATTAGCTGAGTCCGACATCAGGTAAATATCGGCGTAGTTATTTGCCGAGGTGGCGAGGTTTAGCCGGGCTTCAAACGTCCAGGTGGTGCCGGTTACGGCCTGGCAGGGCGTAGCCAGTTGTAGGGCAGTGCCCGTAATAGCTGGACCGTTGCTTTGCAGTTGCCCGGCGGCATTCACCTTAAAAAAGTCAGTATCGCCGACCCATTTGGGGTTCTGGGTAAAATCACCGTCCGAAAAATCCTCCTGTAACTGCCCGTAAGTGTAAAAATGACCAAATAAGAACAGCAGGAGCAAAATCTTTCGCATACATGGTTACATCTGTTGAAAAAGTCTTTAATTTGCGCCCCAAATGGCTAACCCCTAAAGTGGTACGCGTTTACCTAATACGAAAAACAGGTAAGCCGTGGCGGACAAGGAAAGCTGGAAATATTTAATTATTAAAATTATCAATTAAAAAAAATGAAAGTAGCAGTAGTAGGTGCCACTGGCCTGGTGGGCGGTGAAATCTTAAAAGTATTGGCCGAAAGAAATTTTCCGGTAGATGAATTATTGTTGGTTGCTTCTGAGAGATCAGTGGGTACTAAGAAGACTTTTAAGGGCCAGGAAATTACTGTTATTGGCGTAGATGAAGCCATTGCGGCCAAACCCGCGATTGCTATTTTTTCGGCTGGTGGCAGTACTTCCACGAAAGAAGCGCCTCGTTTTGCCGCTGCCGGCATTACGGTAATCGACAACTCCTCGGCCTGGCGCATGGACCCGACCAAAAAGTTGGTAGTGCCGGAAATAAACGCCAATGAATTAACCCCGGAAGATAAAATTATTGCCAACCCCAACTGTTCTACCATTCAGATGGTGCTGGCTTTGCATAAACTCCACGATGCCTTTAAAATGAAGCGGATTGTGGTTTCGACGTACCAATCGGTAACCGGTACCGGCAAAAAAGCCGTGGACCAGCTCATGAACGAGCGTGCCGGCAAAGAAGGCGAAATGGCGTACCCGTATCGCATCGACCTGAACGTGCTGCCGCACATTGATGTGTTTACCGAAAACGGCTACACCAAAGAGGAAATGAAAATGGTGAACGAAACGAAAAAAATCCTCAGCGACGATAACGTAAAAGTTACCGCTACTACTGTCCGGATTCCGGTAATGGGTGGCCACTCCGAGTCGGTTAACGTAGAGTTCGAAAAAGACTTTACCCTCGACGAAGTGTACCGCATACTGGCAGAAACCGAAGGCGTACTGGTAGTAGACGACGTAAAAAATCTAAAATACCCGATGCCCATGGATGCCCACCAGAAAGACGAAGTGCTGGTAGGCCGCGTCCGCTGGGACGAAACCCAACCCCGCACCATTAACATGTGGATTGTGGCCGATAACCTGCGCAAAGGCGCCGCGACCAATGCCGTACAAATTGCCGAGTATTTAATTAAGCATGACTTGGTGTAAGGTATTAATCTTTTTAAAACAAAAAGCCACGGCAATTAGCTGTGGCTTTTTTGTTTAGGCTTCATTTCATAATAAAGCATTTATGTGATACTTATATCCTTATATTGGGAAAACATATTTTAAATATAAATACACTTTAGGATTAATTAAAATCTAACAAACAAATAAATAAGGAATATAAGGAATATAACGACTAGAGATAATGACAGAATTAGAAATTATTGATGGGATAACCAAGGTGTGTAAAACCTCAGTAGAAATCCACACTTATTATGATAACAAAGATGCTCTACTAGCAAAACTAAACGTTGTTCCCAAAGATGAACTAGATAAAACTGCAAGTTATTACGCTTCCCGCTCAGGAGTTATAATTGATTTAAGAAAAGAAGTATTAAACTTTCTTTCTAATGGAAATAAACTGGACTTAGCTACATTAGAGGGTTTGATTATCAAACATCGAACAGGTAAGGATAATAAATATCGAGCCTACAAAAACTATTATTCTATTTTCTTTCCGTTTATTACATTTTATGGTCATGATTCCCTTCGGCAGTTTATTAAAGGATTTATCTCAGAAATCATTGATCGTCTTGATATTAGTGGGGCGGTAAAACATATTTATTTCGATTTCCAAGGAGCAAGACAACAAGGTAGTGATACCCTGTGGTTAGCTATTTACAATAATAAGCAACACACACAATCAACAGGCCTACAATTTTTTGTTGAATTTCGCAAGGGAAAAGTAAATTATGGCTTGTATAGACACTCTGATCAGTCTTATCTAGATGGACCAATTAGTGTTCTTCCTGAAAATTATAGTTTCGAAGAAATGATCCAACTATTCAATAAGAATAAAAATTTGATTATTGAGGATGAACCTAAAAAGGAAGAACTATTAACCATTTCGCTGAAGGATAAACGGCTTTATAAAATATCCCATGGCTCGTTTAAAACTAAAGCAAATGAAAATATTAGGGATGTGTTAAAAGAAAATCAATGGATTGTTATTTACGAAAACACTGGTAAGGGGCAAGCAGAGGCATTTAAAAACGAACTCACGGAAGGAGATTATGTTTATATCACTATCGGAGGGGATAAGTTACTCAGTATAGCAAAAGTTAAAGAAGGTCCATGGGGGTATGTTCCGGAAGATATTACGGATCCAGGATGGATTTACCGTGAGGTTAAATATATAAAGCCAGCGGTAAATTCCGACCCCACACTTTTAAAAGCATACAAAGGGTATATTTATCCAAGTGGTAACAGCACATTAACTGAAGTTACAATAGATAAAATAGAAGAAGCTAATAAAAGAATATTTGTGCCCCACTTTGGGGTGAAATTTATTTCAGAGATAAAGTTGCTAGGTCAGGTCCCAAAGTACCCCAATAATATAATTTTATATGGCCCTCCTGGAACGGGAAAAACATACAATACTATTGATAAATCTGTTGAAATAATTACAGGTATTAAAAGGAATCATGAAGAAAACAAAATTGATTTTGATAAATTAAAAAAAGAAGGCCAAATAGAATTTGTCACATTCCAT
>JAQBNV010000680.1 GCA_028288395.1 Adhaeribacter sp.
GAGGTAAGCAAAAGCGCCATGTGCCAATCCGTGATGGCGTTCTTCTTCAAGCGACACAATTTGTACTGGGATATGGCGAGTGTCCGGGTCGAGTTTTAACTGGTTTAGTACAGTCCAGCCAAGCATATCCGGCAAAAATATGTCCAGTGAGATGGCTGCCGGACGGTACTGACGAGCCAGCGCAAGTCCGTGCGTCCCCTTGGTCGCGACAATACCCTTGAAACCTTTGCCTCGAGCCAGACCGAGCAGAATACGTGCATAGTGAGGATCATCCTCGATCACCAGCAGAACCAGATCGCCAGCACTGATAGCATCACGGTCATCTGCAATGCGTTCTTCACGGGCAACAGGCATCGCAATGAGTGAACGCTTTGATGAGCCTGCGCCAGCTTCATCTTCAATATTTTTGATAACAGTAGAACCCTGAGGACCGACATAGTGAAGCGGCAGATACAGGGTGAACACACTGCCTTGACCATGTACGCTGGTCAGCCGTATTTCGCCGCCTAGGAGCATGGCGAGTTCTCGGCTGATGGCCAGACCCAGACCGGTGCCGCCGTACTTGCGGGAGGTGCCCGCGTCGGCCTGCTGAAAAGCCTCGAAAATCAGACGCTGCTTTTCGAGGGCCACGCCAATGCCAGTGTCTTCCACTGCGAAAGCCACTACATGCTGGGCTTGGCGTAGCACGGGGTGGTCAAGATTCCAGCCTTTAGTAGCCAGCCCGACATGCACCTGAACTTGCCCCTGAGAAGTAAATTTGACGGCGTTAGAAAGAAGATTCTTGAGAATTTGCTGCAGTCGTTTTGGATCGCTGTTCATCGAGCGCGGCAGGTCTTTGGAAAACCGTATGTGAAAGGGCAAGTCCTTGGCTTCTGCGACGTGGCGAAAGTTGCGGTCGATGCTCTCGCGCAGTCCGCTGAAAGTTATTTCCTCCACTTCCACTGTCACAGTACCCGACTCGATCTTGGACAGGTCAAGGATGTCATTGATAAGGTGCAGCAGGTCCGAGCCGGACGAGTTAATGTTGCGCGAAAACTCAACTTGTTTTCCAGAGAGGTTGCCTGGCGAATTCTCTGCAAGTTGCTGGCTCAAGATCAGAATCGAGTTGAGCGGCGTACGTAATTCGTGTGACATGTTGGCCAAGAACTCGGACTTGTATTTCGAGGTCAGGGCCAGCTCGGATGCTTTTTCTTCAAGTGCGCCGCGCGCCTGCTCGACTTCGAAATTTTTACGCTCGACCTCGGCATTTTGCTCGGCAAGCAGGCGTGCCTTGGTGCCCAGCTCCTCGTTCGTTTGCTGTAATTCGGTCTGCCGTGACTGCAGTTCCACCGTCAATTGCTGCGATTGGGTGAGCAATCCTTCGGTGCGCATTGTGGTTTCGATAGTATTGAACACTGCGCCAATGCCCAATGCAAGTTGATCGAGAAAGTTGAGGTTGACAACTGTGAATGGATGCAGCGATGCCAATTCGATCACTGCCTTCGATTCGTTTTCGAAAAGGACTGGCAGCACGACAACACTGACATGGCGGGCCTTGCCCAGGCTCGACTCTATGGTGACAAAATCCGGCGGCGCGTTGGTCAGCAAGATGCGCTTCTTCTCTAGCGCGCACTGTCCCACCAGACCTTCACCCAGATCGACGGTTGCAGACAGACGAGCATTCCCGGTTTGAGCATAGCTCGACAGCAATTCAAGTCTGCCGTTGCCTGTTTCAGCATTTCTGAAGTGGTAAACGGTGCCTTGATGCGCGTTGACCAGCACTGCTAACTCCGACAGCAGCAATTTACCCACGGTGCTCAGCTCGCGTTGACCCTGCAGCATTCCGGTAAAGCGTGCTAGATTGGACTTGAGCCAGTCCTGCTCGCGGTTGCTCTCAGTGGTCTCGCGCAGATTCGAGATCATCGTGTTGATGTTGTCCTTGAGTTCGGACACTTCGCCTTTCGCATCGACCTGTATGGAACGTGTCAGATCGCCTTTGGTCACAGCGGTTGCAACCTCGGCAATCGCCCGGACCTGTGTCGTGAGGTTGGCAGCGAGCAAGTTGACGTTGCCCGTGAGGTCCTTCCAAGTGCCAGCCGCGCCTGGCACGTTAGCCTGACCGCCGAGCCGTCCGTCAACGCCCACTTCACGTGCCACGTTCGTCACCTGATCCGCAAAGATGGCCAGCGTGTCTGTCATGGCATTGATCGTGTCTGCCAGTGCGGCGACTTCGCCCTTGGCCTGAACCGTCAGGCGCTGTGTCAGATTGCCGTCTGCCACCGCGGTCACGACCTTGACGATGCCGCGCACCTGCTCGGTAAGATTGGAGGCCATGAAGTTGACGTTGTCGGTCAGGTCTTTCCAGGTGCCGCCAACGCCGCTGACCTGGGCTTGTCCCCCGAGTTTGCCTTCGGTGCCCACTTCCCGTGCCACGCGCGTCACTTCCCCTGCAAACGAGTTGAGCTGGTCCACCATGGTGTTGATGGTGTTCTTCAGTTCAAGGATTTCACCTTTTACATCTACTGTGATTTTTCGGTTCAAGTCGCCCCGCGCGACGGCGGTCGTGACCTCCGCGATATTACGGACCTGCGACATCAAGTTGGCACCCATCGTATTGACCGAGTCAGTCAAGTCTTTCCACGTGCCTGCTACCCCAGGAACAACTGCTTGCACGCCAAGCCGGCCTTCAGTGCCGACCTCGCGAGCCACACGGGTGACTTCGGATGCAAACGAACGCAGCTGCTCCACCATGGTATTGATGGTTTCCTTGAGTTGCAAGATTTCTCCGCGCACGTCGACCGTTATCTTTTTTGACAAGTCGCCGTTGGCCACAGCAATGGTCACCTCGGCGATGTTGCGCACCTGTCCCGTCAGATTGGACGCCATCGAGTTGACGTTGTCCGTCAAATCCTTCCAAGTGCCAGCCACGCCAGGTACTGCCGCCTGGCCGCCGAGTTTGCCCTCAGTGCCCACCTCCCGAGCT
>JAQBNV010000656.1 GCA_028288395.1 Adhaeribacter sp.
CGGCGACATCGAAACGCCCCAAAAAGCACTTGAATACCGCCAGCGCTACGGCGTAGACGGCATCATGATTGGGCGGGCGGCAATCGGTTACCCCTGGATATTCCGGGAAGTAAAACATTATTTCGAGACCGGCGAAATGCTGCCGCCGCCTACGTTGCAGGAGCGCATGGATGTATGCAAAATGCACTTTACCAAATCGCTGGAGTGGAAAGGCGACCGGTTGGGAATATTTGAAATGCGCCGGCACTACACCAATTATTTCCGGGGCCTGGCCAATTTTAAGCCTTACCGCATGCGCCTGGTACAAACCGAATCGCCGGAAGAGGTATATGATATTCTGGATGAGGTAGCCGGCTCGCTTATTTACGCCGATTAACCGCATAGCTTAATTTATTATACCAATTTTTGTTCCTTGAGCCTCCTTACTATTTTTAGCCAATCCCGGCTGCTTCGATATTTACGCCTGAACACGGCTCTGCTCACGTGGGTGTTGGTGAGTTTACTTTCTTTGATGTGGGGGACTTCTTACATTCTGATAAAGCGTAGCCTTACAGTTTTTACACCTTTTGAATTGGCAGCGTTGCGCACATCCATTGCATCTGTGTGCTTTTTACCCGTAGCATTGGTAAGTGTGCGGCAGGTAAAGCGCCCGGAATGGAAATATCTTATTGCCATGGGCTGCCTGGCTATTTTATTTCCAGCCTTTCTTTTTCCGCTGGCGCAAACCCATTTGGCCAGTGCGCTCACTGGCATTATCAATTCACTAACGGGTTTATTTACCTTATTGGTAGGCGTGTTTTTCTTCCGGCAACGAATTACGGCCTTAAAAATAGGTGGCATTTTACTGGGTATGGCCGGCACCGCGGTTCTTATTCTTTCGGGCCGCCAAGACCAGATTACCAGCAATGCCATTTACGGACTGTTTGTGGTTTTAGCCACCATCTGCAACGCACTTAATGCCAATATTGTAAAAACTTACCTGCAGCACGTAAACCCGCTCAAAATGTCGGCTTTGGCCTTATTAACGGTTGGGCCCGTGGCATTTATTTGTGTACCACCGCCGCACCGGCCAAAATCTTATATACCACGGCCGGCCTGCAGGGTTTGGGTTACGTCAGCTTCCTGGCCCTGGTAAGCACCAGCCTTGGTTTTGTACTTTATAATAAACTTATCCAGATTTCCAGCCCCTTATTTGTAAGTGTTGTCGCTTATCTCATTCCGGTAGTTGCCCTGCTGTGGGGTTTGCAGGATGGCGAAAAAATTACGGCATTTCATTACCTGGGCATGGTTACGATTCTGGCAGGTGTTTTTATTGTAAATAAATCCGAGTAATCTTTACCGCTTATTTACCCGGGTTATTAGATTACGCTGATTCTTCTGTTGCGCGTTAGGAAATATTTTTAGCCGCGAATAGCCCTGGAGCTATTTTATTTGATACTTAAAACAAATTTTTATCAATACTGCATCTTCTTCCAGTCGGGTTTCCAACCAGGCGCTGGCCTGGATTATTCTGCTGTTTTTGTCGCTCGTTTGGGGCACCTCCTTTATCCTGATTAAAAAAGGCCTAACTGTCTTTTCTTCGGATGAGCTCGGTAGTGTTCGCATAACCATTGCGTGCCTGAGTTTACTGCCTTTCGCGCTGAAGAATATAAAACAGGTAGCCCCTGAGAAGTGGAAATATATCGTGACCTCCGGTATTTTTGGCAATTTATTCCCGGCTTTTCTGTTTGCTTACGCCGAAACCAAATTAGCCAGCGGCCTGGCCGGCGTATTAAATTCGCTTACAGCTTTGTTTACGTTAATTATCGGGGCAATATTTTTTCAGCAGAAAATTACCGGCTTTCGGCTTGCAGGTATTTTAATTGGTATTGCCGGTACCGCTATTTTAATATGGGGAGGCGCTTCGCGGGAGACAGGCGCCAGCCACGCATCTTTTGGTATTTATATCGTCGTCGCTACTTTAATGTATGGCCTCAGCCTGAACCTGATTAAACACCGGCTGCAGGGCATACCGGCTCTGACCCTGGCCAGCGTGGCTTTACTTTCGGTGGGGCCGCTGGCTTTTGTTTATTTGTGCACTACGTCCTTCTTTTACAAACTGGCCCACGTACCCGGCGCTTATGAAGCCTTGTTTTATATTGCCCTGCTCGCCGTTTTCAGCACGGCTATCGGGTTGGTACTGTACAACCGGCTAATTCACTTAACCAACACTGTGTTTGCCAGTTCTTCTACGTACCTGATGCCAATTGTGGCGCTGCTCTGGGGTGTACTGGACGGCGAACAAATTTTATTTATGCATTATATGGGTATGCTGGTGATTCTGGCCGGCGTATTAATGGTAAACCGCAGCCGCTGAAACAGTCAAAAACCAGAAGCCTCTTTATATTATGTTGTAGCATAACAAAAGAGGCTTCTGGTTTACTATATATTCTTATTGATTATTTGATCACTTCCGAAATAGACTGCCCGATACTACCACTAGGAGCCTGGATGCGCAACAGCGCTGCTAACGTAGGGGCAATATCCGACATGTTAGTAGGCCGCGTCAGTTTACCCTGGTTAATGCCCCAACCCATCCATACCAACGGTATATGCGTATCGGCCGGGCTCCAGGTACCATGCGAAGTACCGGTACTGGTGGCCGAGCCACTGAACCACCCGGGTTTCAGAAATAACTGAATAACCCCGCTGCGCTCCGGGTGGTTGCCTCGTATCATCCGTTGCCGGAATTCATCCGGAATACTGGCCGTTTGTACATCTTTGATATCCACCGCATAGGCTACTCCCTCCTGCTTCTCCATAAACTGCACACAATCCTTTCGGATGGCACTTTCATCTAGTTTGTTAGCGGCAATTAAGGCATTATTCAAGCTTATCTGGTAGTTATTAAAACTCAAAACAATATTTTTTTCTTTGTACTTGGCCTCTAAGTTCGTATTCAAGTCTTTTAACAAAGATCCCGAATTCCAGTAACCACCCGGCAATTTATTATCAACTAAAAAATTAGGGTTATGCGAAGCGCCGTGGTCGGCGGTCAGAAAAACCGTGTAGTTGCCTTTCCCCAGCGTCTTATCTAAGGTAGAAAAAAAGTCGGCCAAATCTTTATCCAGGCGCAGGTACATATCTTCTACCTCAATGGAATTGGGTCCGAAACGGTGCCCGATATAATCTGGGGTAGATAAACTAACTGCCAGGAAGTCGGTTACATCGCGCTGCCCCAACTGCTCATTTTCCAGGGCTGCTTTGGCTAAATCAAGCGTAAAAGTATTACCGGCAGGCATAGAGCGGATAATACCAGCGCCCTGGGTTTTAAATAATTCAGAAGTTTTAACCGGAAAAACCGGGCCATTGGCTTTCTGGAAAGCGCCTTCGTAACGGTTATTATCGGCACTGCTTTGTACATAAGTGGCTATGGGGTACAACGTGTTCCAATCTTGCTGCAGGTATTTGGCAGGTAACTTTTGGGCATTAAACTGCTGTACCCAGGCCGGTAATTCTTTCATATACCAGGTGCTGGTTACCCAGTTACCGCTGGCATCGTCGAACCAGTAAGCCGCATTGCCGCTATGGCCGGCCGGTAATATAGAACCGCGATCTTTCAGGGCAATGCCAATTACTTTAGATCGGAAATTAGTAGCCAGCCGCAGCTCGTCGGTAATGGTGCTGGTGAGCAGATTGCGCGGCGACATTTTACCGGCCGCTGCCGTGGTTCCTACTGGTGCTACCGAAGCATCTTCGGTGCAATACATGGTTTTGCCGGTTGCCTGTATTATAAAATCGTTGCCGGCAATTCCGTGCAAGGCCGGAACCGAACCAGTATACACCGTACTATGGCCGATAGCCGTTACGGTGGGCAGGTAATCAATATTCGTATTTTCGCAGGTAAAGCCTTCGTTCAGCATGCGTTTAAAGCCATTATCCTGGTAGCGATCGTAATACCGGTACAAAAAATCCCACCGCATCTGGTCGACCATTAAACCCACTACCAGTTTGGGGCGAGGCAGTGCAGCCGCATTTTTCCTGGTTTTCTTTTGGGCGCTAGCCGAAATAATTAAGGCAAAATATAGGAATAGAATTAGTTTGAATCTCATGAATGCTTTTTTAAACTAGCCGCAAGATAATTTTGGTTTAAAGTTAAATAAGTAAGTTGATAGTTTTAAACAATAAATACTTTAGCCCAGCCATTCCTATTTTTTAGGCCTGACAAAAAAACCAAACAGCAGGATTTTAAAGGCAATATAAATAAAAACAGTTTTAGCAGCAGATTAGCCTGTGGCTAAAACTGTTTTAGAATTTAGCAAAAGTAAAGACCCGGTTCAGGTTTTTACTTTTTACCACCATAAGTCAGTTTCACTAAAATAGGAAAGTGGTCGGAAGGGAATTTGCCGTGGTAAGTGTCGGTTAAAATGCCCCACTTGTTTACCTTAAAATGATTCTTAACAAATATATGTTCTATAATCTGCTCGCCATCTAGCTTACTCCCGAAAGCATTAAAAGAGGCATTGCTGGCATAAGGGTAAGGCACTTGCTTGTAAGTATCCTGCAAAAGGCCAGAATTAGGCAATGTTAAATACCACTCACTCTGCTGATCGCCGTTAAAATCGCCGGTTAATATTACTGGCTCTTTACCGGCAATTTCGGATATTTTACGCAGCAATAATTTACTACTCTCGGCGCGGGCTACTTTTCCCTGGTGATCATAATGCACGTTAAAGAAATAGAATTTCTTTTTGTTCTTTATGTCCTGCAAATATACCCAGGAGGCAATACGGTTGCAGCAGGTAGCATCCCAACCCAGCGAAGGCTTGTCCGGGGTTTCAGATAACCAGAAATCGCCTTTCTTTAGCAGTTTAAATTTATCTTTTTTATAAAAAATAGCGGAATGCTCGCCTTTTTCTTTGCCGTCGTCGCGGCCCAGGCCATAACGGGCATAGGCCGGCAAGGCCTTGCTGATGTCGTCCAGTTGATTTTTCAGGGCTTCCTGGGTACCAAAAATATCGAAATCGTGAAAGCGCAATAAATTTGCTATTACCGGAGCCCGGTCGGTCCAAAGGTTGCCGGTATCATTGTTATTGGCATACCGCACATTATAAGAACCTACCGTAATCTCCTGGGCCACCACTTGCCAGGTTATATTAACTACTAAAAAAAGCGAAAGAAACAGACTTTTGATTTTCATCAGCTAAGGTTAAGTTATTTTTAAAGCTAAATAAAATATTCCCCCGCAAGTATTTTTACTTGCGGTATAATCCAAAAGAAAAATATACTAGGGGAATATTTTAGCGCCAACTATCACCAGCCGGGATTCTGACCGAGGCTCGGATTGGTGAGCAAATGTGTTTCGGGAACCGGATAAAAATATTTCTTTCCTTCCCATTTCCGGGCAATATTTGGTAACCAAAGCAATTCACCGCTGGTCCCGTTGGTTAACTTATACGAAGCCGTATTTACGTTTACATAAGTAACGCCGGAAACCTGACTCGCAGGAGCAACCGTATAAAAGTAAACGTCGTTGGTACCATCCTCATTTAAATCCATAAACTTGTTAGCTTCCGGCACATAAATTCCGGTGTAGGGCATCTCAAATAATTCCCCGCGTTTCCACCGGACAATATCATAAAACCGCAGGCCTTCCAAAGCCAGTTCAATTCCTCTTTCCCGGCGTATTTCCATCAGAACCGGATCGGTAATATTCGGGAAATACGTAACTTTCATATATGGATCCAGTACGGTCGGCAAAGTGGTTAAGCCACCGGTAATGCCGGCCCGGCTGCGTAAATCACCTACGGTTTTAGCCCAGTCGGCAGCAGTAATGGTACCTAATTCAGCTTTGGCTTCGGCCAGGTTTAATAACACTTCGGCGTACCGGAATATAGCTACCGCGTTGGTATTATTACTTCCACCATCTACTGCAACATTATCTACCGTCCATTTAATAGGCTGGTAACCGGTGTAGGTATAAGTAAAGGTCGGCGGGGCGGCAACCTGGGTACCGTTGGCATTAACGCGTTTGTAACTACCCGCTCTTATGGTTTGCGCCAGCCGCTTATCGCGTCCTTTTACTTCATCCATAAAGGTTTTGGTGGCATATCCCGGGTCGCTGGTAAATGGGGTACCATCTATTTTTAAGTAAGTATGAATAAACGGCCGGATAAAATTAAAGCGGGTACCGGTGGTAGAACTGGTAAAATACCAATTAGCGGCATGGCGCACATTTAAAGCGGTACTGGAAACCACCGATAAAATTACTTCATTCGCAATGGGGGCTTCACTTGAAAATACCTGCCGATACGATTGATCAGTGCCGGTGCCTTTGTATAAACTATAGCGGTTACTGCTTACTAAAGTTTGGGCCGCCGCGGCCGCTTCGTTTAACCATTTATTCGCATCAGGCAAGTTTTTATCGGTATGATATTTCCGGAAAGTACCTTCAAATAAAGCAATCCGTGATTTTAAGGCCAGCGCTACATCTTTGGTGATTAAGGTACGAGAACCTTCATTATTAGCCCGGATATTGGCAATGGCATAATTTATATCGGCTAAAACACTGTCCATTACCAGCGTGCGCGGGTCGCGGCCCGAATATAATTTTTCATCGGTTACATCCAGCGCCTTATTTATAAAAGGGACATCGCCGTAACGCTGCACTTTTTCGAAGTAAAACCAGGCCCGGAAAAATTTAGCTATTCCGTTATAATGCCGGCGCGCATCAGCCGGAACCGTGGTACTTTTATTATTATCCAGAAAATAATTAATATTTCGTAAAGCACCCCAGCCCCAGTTAAAATCATTACCCAAAGCAACAACATCGTAACCCGAAGCAGAGGTATTATCGGCGCTGCGGGAAGAGTACACATTGCCATCTCTTAAAAAATCGGGCGCATTGCGGCGGGTAGAATAATCAGAAATAGCATCGGCCTGGTGAATGGTATTGGCGCTGGGCATCCATTCGTAAAAGGAATTGGTATATAATTGCAGCCCATTTTCGCTGCCAAATACAGCTGCTTTATTAGCTGTATCAGCCGGCAATTCTTCCAGCTCACAGGCAAATAAAAATAAACCTGTTAAGGCTAATGCCAGGTATTTATATGTTTGGAAAAATATATGTCTCATGACTTTTAAATTAATAAATAAGATTAAAAAGTAACCGATAAACCCAGCGTCATGCTCTTTAACATCGGATAATTATAACCATCACCGGAATTTCCGTTGGGCGATATAAACTGATCGGAAGGTGCGGTGGCGTTCTCTACATCTATATTATTCACGATTTTGTAGAGTGGCGACCAGGTGAGTAAATTATCGCCGGACAAATAAATGCGCCCGGCTTTTACCACTTTTAACCCGGAAAGCATTTTAGGTGAAAGATTATAACCTATCTGAAAATTCTTTAAGCGCAGATAAGCCGCATTCATTACATACTTGGATTGAGTCTCGGTTAAAATCGCGCCGGACCGGTTAGCTAACCGCGATACATAGCGCGGAAAAAAGGAATCCTGATTTTCTGGGGTCCAGATAATTCCTTCTTTTAAATGCCATTCCGGAATACTGCCGTAAGGCCGGTTATATTGCCCCCAGAAAGCATTTGATTCGGTGCGTGGGTACCAATCCTGTTTGGCAACCCCCTGGAAGAAGGCCGAGAAGAAGAAGTTATTCCAGTCGGAGCCTACATTAATGCCATAGGTATAACGGGCCGAACTATTGCCAATAATCTTGCGGTCGCCGGAATTATCGGCGGTATTATTACCGGAATTAATAATGCCATCGCCATTTAAATCAGCCAGCTTAATATCGCCGGGCTTGGTTACGCCATTGGCGGCAGATAAGAATTTGCTCTGGTTAGCGTGGTTTTTAATTTCTTCATCTGTGGCAAAAAAACCTTCGGTTTCATAGCCCCACATTTCTCCCAGGATCATACCATCGTAATAATCATTCAGGAATAAACTTGGGTTGTTGTAGCGGGTTATTTCCGATTGATTATCGGCCAGATTAAATCCGATGTGGTAATTAAGGGGTTTGGAAGCTACGGGAAACTGGTCACGCCAGCTAACGGCCATTTCCCAGCCTTTGGTTCTTAAGTCGGCATAATTTCCCCGGGGAGAAGTGGCCCCAAAGGTAGCGGGCAACGTCATACCAATGGTGTACATATCGGTGGTTTCTCTTAGATAGGCATCGGCAGTAAGCTGAAATTTACCATTGATCATTGCCAGGTCCATACCAACGTTAGAGGTAGTGGCGGTTTCCCTGGTTAAACCTTCCGGCAATACCGACGGGCGGCTGGTACGCTGCGGTTGTAAGCCATTTAAAATACGCCCTGATTTAGAAATAGAGAAGTTTTCGAGGAACATGTAGGAGTTGATGTTACCATTACCTAAAGAACCGTAAGAACCCCGGAATTTTAAATCAGATACGATTCTTTCGGGAACCGGCCAGAAAGGCTCTGCCGATACCCGCCAGCCCACGGAAGCGGAAGGGAAAAAACCGTAACGTTCATTTGAAGGAAATTTGGAAGAGCCATCGTAACGGCCATTTAACTCCAGCAGATATTTATCTTTAAACACGTAGTTAAACCGATAAAATCCGCCGAATATTTTCCATCTTTCGTATCCGCCGGTGGTAACAATAGATTGGCCCAAGGCCAGGTTTAAATCGGTAGCATCTTCAAAGGCCAGTTCGTTGCGCTGCGCCAGTAACCGCTTAAAAGTAGATTGCTCATAATTGGTACCCACCATGGCTTTAAAGTAATGGTTCTCCCCAAACGTGCTCTCATACTCGGTATATAAGTTAGAAGCATTATAATTGGTGCGGTCGTTTACATTTCTCAGGTCGTTAAACGAGGTGCCCACATACTCAATTACACCCGGAGAGCGGCTGTATGGCACTTGTACCCGCTTGGTATATTCGTCGTTAAATGCATTCTGAAAAGTGTAATTGCCAATTACTCTAAATTTGTTTTCGAAGAATTTGGCTTCAAACCCGCTCGTATTCCGTAAAATATTCCGGTTTAAGTCGGTGCCGTTTTTGCCGTAGTAAAAATCACCTACGGTATAGGCACCAGAAAACGTTAAGGTTCCATCCGGATTCAGCATTGGAGAAAGCACGTGGCCTTCATCGCCTAGATTGCGCCAGATGCCACCGCCTTCTCCCACATTTATGGGGTTGTGATAGTTCCGGTTAGAATAATCAAAATTATTATTAATATCCAGCCACGGAAATATCTCCATGCCGCCCCGGGCCCGGATGTTGTAAATATTGTAATCGTCGGAGTTATACTTAAATAACCCTTCCTGGTCATAAAAACGGCCGGAAACCATAAAATTCGCCTTATCGGTGCTTCTGGATAATGATAGGTTATGTTCATTAGAAGAAAGCCTGTCTTTATACAGGTGGTCGTACCAATTATTATTTTCATAATAAACATATTTACCATCAGGCCCGATTTCTGTCTTCGGCAGGCTTGGATCATTTTCGCGCCGCTCCAGTTCTTTTAGATATTCCTGTGAAAACGTAAGGGTTTTATTTACGGCCTGCGGATAAGTGCCTTCCCAATTATAGAAAGCCTCATTAAATTTAGAGGCCCACAAATAACCATTCGAAACATAATTTGGATCTACGGTAGGTGATTTTAAGCCATAGTTGGTATCATAGGTAACATTATAAGCACCTTTAGCCGGCTTTTTGGTGGTAATTAAAACCACTCCAAAAACGCCGCGGGCCCCATAAACTGCCGCCGAAGCCGCATCTTTCAGTACCGAAATCGACTCAATATCATTAGGATTAATCATACTCGGGTCGCCTTCCACCCCATCAATCAGAATAAGGGCATTGCCTCCCGAACCGATGGAAGTAGCCCCACGAATATTAATCCGGGGCGCCGAATTGGGTTTTCCATCCAAAGGCCGGACGTTCACGTTTGGCAATACGCCCTGTAAGCCTTGGTTCAGGTTAGGCAAGGGTCGGTTCTGAAAAGTCTCGCTACCAATCTGATCTACGGCACCTGTTAAATTACCTTTTTTCTGGGTGCCATACCCCACTACCACCACTTCTTCCAGCGATTTTGCATCGGGCAATAATTTAACATTTATGGTAGTGCGATTATTAATGGCTACTTCCTGGGTAGTAAAACCTATAAAAGAGACCACTAAAGTATTCGCACCGGTGGGTACTTGCAAGGCGAAACTGCCATTAGGGTCGGTGGTAGTACCAATATTAGTACCCTTCACTAATATTGTTACCCCTGGCAATCCTTCGCCCGAATCGCCGGTAACTTTACCGGTCAGGTTTTGGGTTTGTTGCGCAGAGGCACCTATACTAAAGCATAGGGCCAGGGTTAAAAATAAAATGGGCTTCCATTTAGAAAGGAGCTGATTAAATTTTTTCATAAGGCATTCATTTTTATTAATCTTATTTTTTTAAGGTTTAAGGAACTACAGCGTATTATTTATTTTAAATATTCTCAAGAAATCCTAAGCAATTTAAATTGTGTTTTTATCTGTAACAGATTAAAAGGTGGAATAGAATGCGCCAGATGAGCAAGCCTGCTAATATTCCCTTGTTCTTACTTAGTTAATTCAAAATAATCAATTTTTTCATTCTTCTCATTATAAACGTCGTAGCTGATTCTTTTCCCCTTTATCGTCATGACCGCGAAGTTGTACATTTTGGCCGGCGAAGTGAATACCATGGATGGCATATTGCTACCGCCTAAGCCTTGTGGCGAGCCACCGGCCGTACCGTTGGTAATATAAACGGTGCCGTTCGGTTTTTTATAAACATGCTGGCTGGTTAGGGGGATAGCCTGATCTGCCCGGATGGCTTTATGACGTTCGTATACATGCCGGTGACCGGCCAGCGCTAAATCAACTTTATATTTATCTAATAAAGGTGTAATATGGCCCTGCCAGCCTTTCACGTGGCTCCAGCCAAAGGAATAAAGCGGGTGATGCATATAAATAATAATCCAGGTAATATTTTTATCCTGCCGGGCCCGCGCCAGATCAGCTTCCAGCCACTGGTATTCCGCTGAACCTTTTGCATACCGCCAATTATTTTGCTTGGCTTCCTCTACCCCTTTGGCATGGCCCGAGTTGATAGCTACAAAATGGGTATTGCCGTAGTTAAACGAGTAATCGACATCCTCGCTGGGTAAATTAAATAAATCGTAAAAAACCGGAAAAGGCTTCTGAAAGCCGGCATTTTCCAGCTCATTATCCACATCGTG
>JAQBNV010000289.1 GCA_028288395.1 Adhaeribacter sp.
CACCCTGATCCAGTAGCGATACTGCATCTTATATTAATTTTTACATGGCATTTAATAAAGAAAAACCGGATTCAGGCAAATTTGCCTCCGGTAATAAATTCAAAGGCCGCGCTTCGGCGGCCGGCAAATCCGATTATAATCGTCCTTCTCGTCCTGCCAGTTCCGGCCGCCGGCCGACTGGAGCTACTGACAGTCGTCCGCCCCGCGAGGGTAATGCGGGCGCTGGCCGCCCTTTCCGCGAAGACCGGATGGCTAAGTTTAAAGGCGAAGGAGAAAAAGTTTACAACCGCAGCGAGCGCTTTACGCGTCCTGCCGATGGGGCTGGTGCCCGCACGGGCGGGGACGATCGTTCCCGGCCATTCGACGATAAACGTTCTTCTTTCAAATCGGCCCCTAAATTTAGTAAAGGCGCCTCTTTTAAAGGAAATAGTCGGCCTAGCGAAGGAAATGAACGCAACGGGGTGCGCCCCAGCTTCAACCGGGGAGCCGATCGTCCGGAAAGAACAGAACGCCCCGAGCGGGGGGAGCGGTCGGAAAGACCCGAAAGACCAGAGAGATCCGGTAATAAAGATAACGATCGGGGGGAAAGGCCCCGTTACGCGGAAAAACGTAATTCCGAAGGTGGGTATGCTGCCCGGGGAGAGCGCCGTGCTGCTCCAACAGGCAGTCGCCCGGCCTATCCGGCTAAAACTTATGGCGCCAAACCTGCTGGCACCAAAACCTACGGTGGCAGCGACCGCCGCGCCGATAACCCCGGTGGTGATAAACCCCGGTTTAATAAATTCAGCGGCAGCGACGAAAATCGTGGTCGGGAAAAGCGTGAGAGCGATCGCCCGGAAAGCCGTTCCGGCGGTTTTAACCGGGAAGAAAAATCTGGTGGCGAACGCCGTTCTTTTGAACGCCCCCGTTCCGGCAGTCCGCGGCCAGCACCAAGCACTTCCGAGCGATCTTTTAGCCGTGAGCGGCCGGAAAGAGACCGGCGCACCGGGAAAGAAGAAAACAAAAGACCTGCCCGCGGCCGTGCTGAAGAAGTAGGAGAAGCACCCACCTATGATTTAAAACGCTACCAGGGCCGCGAGAAGCTAAATGAGAAAAATGAAGACGGCTTAATTCGTTTAAACCGCTACATTGCCAACGCCGGTGTCTGTTCGCGCCGCGAAGCCGACAGCCTGATTGCGGCCGGTGAAATAAAAGTTAATGGTGAGCCCATTACCGAAATGGGTTACCTGGTAAAACCCGAAGACACAGTTACGTACGGCAAAAAGCGCCTGAACCGCGAAAAAATGGTTTACGTGCTGCTGAACAAACCGAAAGATTTTATCACGACTACTGAAGATCCTGAAGGGCGTAAAACCGTGATGGATTTAGTTAATACTGCTTCTAAAGAGCGCATCTTCCCGGTTGGCCGCCTCGATCGGAATACCACTGGCTTGCTGCTTTTTACCAACGATGGCGAACTGGCCCAGAAATTAACCCATCCTTCGAATACGATCTCCAAAATATACCAGGTGGAGCTGGATAAGCCCATCACCCGCGCTCATTTTGAAATGATAACCAACGGGATAGAACTGGAAGACGGCAAAGCCGAGGTAGATGACCTGGCTATTATTGGCGATACGAATACTTTTTTAGGTATTCAAATTCATATTGGCAAAAACCGGATTGTGCGGCGTATATTCGAACACCTGGGTTACGAGGTGGTATCGCTGGACCGGGTACAATACGCGGGCTTAACAAAGAAAGATGTTACGCGGGGTAAATGGCGCTTCCTGACCGAGAAAGAAGTTATCCGCTTGAAATACTTTTTATAATCAAAGCTTAGAATAGCCGAAGGGAATGCGAAACCTGGCCATCGACCTAGGCAATACGGCTCTTAAATACGCTTTTTTCGCCGGTTCGGCGCTGGAGCGTACGGGCCAGGTAAGCACTCCCGAAGATTTATTGCGGGTTGCCGATATAAGCACTGCCGATAATATTATATTTTCTTCGGTGCGGGCAGGTGGGGCAGAACTAGCGCAGCAGTTAACCTTTACGGGTACTTTTATTTCGCTGGATTACAAAACGCCGGTGCCGTTGCTAAACCATTACCTGACGCCGCAAACGTTGGGCATGGATCGGCTGGCTGCGGTAGTAGGCGCCAATTACCTGTTTCCGGAGGGCGACTGTCTGGTAATTGATGCCGGTACCTGTATTACCTGTGATTTTGTAGACCGGGGAAAAAACTTCTGGGGTGGCAGCATTTCGCCGGGTTTGCAGATGAAATTCAGGGCGATGCATACTTTTACCCAGAAGCTGCCGTTAGTTGAACAAACCAATTTACCGGTACCTTTAGCTGGGCGTACCACGGCCGAAGCCATGCAAAGCGGCGTATTAAACGGAACGGTCGCGGAGTTGAACGGAATTATCGCGGCTTATGCCGAAAAATCGGCAAAAATGGTGGTAGTTCTTTGCGGGGGCGATGCCCCTTTTTTTGAAACTAGCTTAAAAGCTCCCATCTTTACAGTGCCGGAGTTAGTACTTATCGGACTTAATAGAATATTGAATTATAATGTGTAAAATTTCTTCTTTGCTGGGTGGAGTGTTAATGCTGGTTTGTACCCAGTTTAGCCATGCCCAAAATACAGGTAATCTTCCTTATTCTCAGGTACTGGATGTGGGCGAGGTTAATGATAATACCGGCAACGTCCGTAATTTTGGTATGGGCGGTATAGGGGTGAGCACGCCCAACAGTTTTAGCGTCAATTTACTTAATCCGGCCCTGCTAATTTATAACAACCGGGTTACTTTTGAAATGGCCGTGGACGGCCGGCTAAAAAATATTTCTAATGCCCAGAAATCACAAACGGTAGGTACTGCTGGGTTGGGTTATTTAGCGCTGGCCTTACCTATTTCAAAAAGCTGGCGCTCGGCGGTTGGTTTGCGGCCCTACAGCACCGTTAATTACGGATCTTACTCCGAAAGTACTGTTATAAATGACCCCAATAATACAAAGGTCCAGACTGGTTACGAAGGCGAAGGCAATATTTCGGAGGTGTTTTTCTCGAATGGTTTTAAAATTTACAAAGGCCTGAGCGTAGGCTTGGCTGGTTCTTATTTATTCGGGGTAATCGATCGCAATTCGTATTCAGTTATTCTGGATGAAGCCGGTACAACTCAACCCGAAAGGTTAATTAACAACAACCAGTCTAATTACAGTGGCCTGACGTTTAAAGGTGGTCTGGCTTACCGGCAGCCGCTGAACAAAAAGGTGAGCATGAACTTAGGCGGCGCTTATGTATTGCAGCATAAATTAAACGTAGAGAGCCGCGTTGTGCAGGAACGGCGGGATTTAAACGAACAGGTGCTGGGCGATGCCACCCCCGTGGGCGATACACTGAGCAGCAAGGTGACTTTGCCGGGGCAGATGCGGTTGGGCTTAAGCTTCGATAATAATCAGTCGTGGGTAGCCGGAGTCGAGTTTTCTTCCCGTAAATGGTCAGAATATTCGTCTGAAACCGGACAGAGTGGCTTCGCCGATAGTTATAAAGTGGCAGTCGGCGGTGAATATACCCCTGATCCGAGCTCCCTGGATAATTACCTGAAGCGGGTAAGTTACCGCGCCGGCCTGAGCTACACCAAAACGCCTGTTAATTTACAGAATACGCAAATAAATAATACAGCAGTCCACGCCGGTTTTTCCTTCCCCATAGGATCTACGCCCCGGCCACCAGAATTTAACCAATCCGCTATAAATATTGGCTTGGCATTTGGTAAAAATGGCACCACCGAAAATAATTTAATCCGCGAAAATTACCTGCAGTTTAATGTTGGTATTTCGTTGAACAGTTCGTGGTTTATCAAACAAAAAATAGATTAACCATCTAACGGATGCGCCACGGCCCAGTAGAGCTACCTGAATTCAATATTAAGGCAGCAGGATGAAATACTCTGTTCTTTACCTGTTATTTTTCTTTTTAATTACCGGGCTAACCGTGTGCAATCCCGCCGACGAGGATTTAAAAAAGAAAACGGTTTACAAGGGCCC
>JAQBNV010000117.1 GCA_028288395.1 Adhaeribacter sp.
TTGCCTTCGGCTTTAAAGCTCAGCAGCGAATCGCGCATTCAGTTGCACCCGCAGTTCAACCCCGAGGAAAGCACCTACCCTTTCTCAGCACACGAAGAAAAAATTATATTTGCCCTGCAGCAAAACACCGCCCTCACCTTTACCGAAGTAGGCAACCTGCTACAGATAACCCATTTTCATAAAATAATCAAGTCGCTCATCCAAAAGCAGGCCATCATTATTTTTGAGGAGATAGCCGAAAAATATACCCCCAAAATAGTAAAACGACTGAAGCTTTCGCCGCACTTTGTGCACGAGGCCGAACTGCTGGAAGAACTGATGGCGCAGCTGGCCACCAAACCAAAGCAACTGGACGTGGTGATGTTTTACCTGCAGCAGGTGCCGGTGTACCAGAATATCCACCTGAACGACAAGGGACTGGACAAATCGGCTTTGATAAACAGCCCGCACCTGTCGCCGAGTGCCGTTCATTCCCTCATCCGCAAGGGCATTATGGAGCAGTTCGATGTGATTGTTTCCCGGTTCCCGACCGATGATCTGCAGAAAAATATGCCTTCGGCTTTATCGGGCCACCAGGTTACCGCCCGCGACGAAATATTATCGCTCTTTACCCAAAAAGACATTGTGCTTTTGCACGGCATTACCGGCAGCGGTAAAACCGAGGTATATATTGATTTAATTAAAAAAGCCATGGAAGGCGGCGGCCAGGTGCTGTACCTGCTACCCGAAATTGCCCTCACGGCCCAGATTGTTATCCGGCTCATGAAAGTTTTCGGCAACCGCCTGGGCGTATACCATTCCAAATTTTCGGATAACGAGCGGGCCGAAGTCTGGAATGGCATTTTGTCGGGCCGGTTTTCGGTGGTGGTGGGCGTGCGTTCGGCTATTTTTCTGCCCTTTCATAACCTGTCGCTCATTATTGTGGATGAGGAGCACGAGTCGTCGTACAAGCAATACGAGCCCTCACCCCGCTATAATGCCCGCGAAGTAGCCCTGATGCTGGCCAATTATCACCGGGCCAAAACCCTGCTGGGCTCCGCTACTCCTTCCGTCGAAACCTTTTATAACTGCCGCAACGGCAAGTGGGGCCTGGTAACCATGAACCAGCGTTTCGGCGAAGCCGGCCTGCCCGAAATTGAACTGATTGACACCCGCCGCGAGAGCCTGAAGAAAAACATGTTCAGCCATTTTTCGCAGAAGTTATTGGGCGCCATCGAAGAAAAGCTGAAAAAACAGGAACAGGTAATATTATTTCAGAACCGCCGCGGCTACGCTCCTTACATCAGCTGCCACGATTGCGCCTGGATTCCGAAGTGCCAGAACTGCGCTGTCAGCTTGTCGTACCACAAATTCAGCCACGAGCTGCGCTGCCATTACTGCGGCTACCACGAAAAAATGCGCTCCGACTGCCCGGCCTGCGGCTCTACCGGCTTGAAAACCGTTGGCTTTGGTACCGAGAAAATTGAAGACGACCTGAAATATTTACTGCCGGAAGCCAACGTGCAGCGCATGGACCTGGACACGACCAAGTCGAAAAACGCCTACAGTCAGATTATCTCGGATTTTGAAGCGAATAAAACCAACGTGCTGGTAGGTACCCAAATGGTAACCAAAGGGCTCGATTTCGAAAATGTGAGCCTGGTAGGCATTATCAACGCCGACAGCATTATTAATTTTCCCGATTTCCGGGCGCACGAGCGGGCCTACCAGCTTTTTGTGCAGGTAAGCGGCCGGGCGGGCCGGAAGGGCAAGAAAGGCACCGTAATGATTCAGACGGCCAACCCCAACCAGCCCATCTTCCAGAAAATTATTGATAACGATTACCTGGCCCTGTACGAACACGAAATTAACGAGCGACACAAATATTTTTTCCCGCCGTTCGTCCGCGTCATCCGGATTACGGTAAAACACCTGGAAGAACAGGTAAGCCAGGCCGCCGCCGTAGAACTGACAAAACTCTTTATCGATGGCCTGGGCCAGAACCATGTGCTGGGCCCCGAGGTACCCTATATTTTCAAAATCCGCAACCTGTTCTTGAACGAAATTCACATCAAGCTCGACCGCGAACACACCAGCTTAAAATCGGCTAAATTATTTATTGCCAGCGTAATCAGCCAGGTTAATCTCAAAAAAGAATACAAAGGACTGCGGGTAGTAGCCGATGTTGACCCTATGTAGAGTTTAGGCTGGTATAGTTGCCGTACATACTTTTGGTCCCTAACCACCAAGGTCAGTGCCCCACAGAACCTAGGCGTAGCTTTAATGAAATGTCGCTTTTTATCGTTGGGGAAGTTCAACTTCATCTGGCTTTAAATCGCTTTCCAGGGCATGCGATTCGCTATCGTACCGGCCAGCCAGTTCATCCGTAATGGTATGTTTCCACATTTTTACTTTGATAAGGTACGCTACCCGTCCTATAAGTTGTGCGCTGACAGGAGCCGTTAAAGTAATAAAAAATATAATAGCCAATGCACGGGAGGTAACACCCACATCCTGAAAATAGAGAGCACCGCCCGCCAGAATCAACCCAACGCCAAGCGTTGCTGCTTTTGTGGTTACAGACAGGCGCAAATAAAGATCCGGCATGCGCAATAAACCAATTGACGCCAGTAAAATAGCAATTGCACCAATGCCGATACAGAAGGCAATCAGAATATTAATCATTTCTATTTCTTTTCTCAAGGTAATAAGAAAACGCAACGGTAGATAAAAACCCGATTAATGCTACCACCATGGCAATATCCAAAAATGTTGGTTGATCGGTTAAGATACTGTAAACAGCAATGGCTCCTATCCCAATAATGACCATCAAATCAATAGATACTACCCTGTCCACAATGCTCGGTCCTTTTAAAAAACGGATGAATACGAAAATTGTCGATAGCGACAATATCGGCAAAATACCATATAGTATAAAATTGTTCAAATTCATTATTATCGCATAATATTTAGCAAGGGCTTTTCAAGGCCCGCTTTAATGGATTGAATAAATTTCGCTCTGTCTTCCAGGTACATCCCATGAATGTACATGACTTTTCTATCATCGGAAACATCTATTACCAAAGTGCCCGGGGTTAAGGAAATAAGGCTCGCCAGTAAGGTAATTTCAAGGTCCGTTTGCGCTTCCAGTTCCATTTTCACAAAGCCGGGTTTCATGTGAAGGTTAGAAGTCATTACTTCGTATGCCACCTGTAAGTTTGCTTTGAGCATTTCGTACAAAAAGTAAAAGAAAAAGCCAATAATTTTAAAGGCTATCGTAAAATAGCGCCTGTCAGGGCTGTCTCTGCTGATGATCCACAGCACAAAAAAACTTATAATAAAACCAAAAGACAGATTGACATACGTAAACGAACCAGTAAGCGCCGCCCAAACCAGCGTTAGCATCACGTTTAGCAAAAACCTTTTCTTCATCATGGTGCTACAGTGGTTTTTGTGCTTCTAAAACAGCCTGTACATAAGCCGATGTGTCAACCAGTTCAGCTGCTATATGATTCGACAGCCGGAAAATATTTTCTGCGCCCAATCCTATATACAAGGAAATAAAACTAAGAAATACGATTGGCAGTATCAGCAATAGCCTCTGGGACTGCGGCATCTGATCATAATATATTATATACGGCTTTCTGACAGGATTATCTATCTTTTTCCAGAAAGCTTCGGCCCAGAACCGGGTGATGACAAATAAAGTTATAAAGCTGCCGAAAATAATGCTGCCCAGCAGAAAATAATTAGAGGTGGCAAAACTTTCCTGCATCAGATTAATTTTTGGCCAGAAGCCCGAAAGTGGCGGAATGCCGATGAGGGAAAATAATGGAACTGCCATTAAAAGCGCTAAGGTGGGGTATTGGTCATAGATGCCTCCCATTCGTTTCATATTTAGTTCGCCATTAATTTTGAAAATCACCCCGCCTACCAGAAAAAGATTGGTTTTGACGATAATATCATGAATAAGGTAAAAAATAGTACCGGCTAAAGCGGCGGCGGTAAACATGCCGAGCCCTCCGATCATATAACCAATATGGCAGACAATCATATAGGAAAACATCTTCCGCATATTGGTTTGCACCAATGCGCCCAGCCCGCCGCTAACAAGGGTTAGCCCGGCCAATATTACGATCAGGCTTTTCATAAAATCATCCGGAATAAAAATCAGGCTGAATACCCTTAACAGCGCGTAAATGCCTACTTTGGTAAGTAAGCCGGCAAAGATGGAAGATATGGCCGCCTGCGGGGTATGATAAGAATCTGGCAGCCAGAAATATAAAGGAAAAATAGCCGATTTAATACCAAAGCCTATCAGGAACAAAATAGCCGTTACCTGAACGAGCCCCTGGTTTTCAATAATTTTAATTTTACCCGATAAATCTGCCATGTTCAAACTTCCGGCCAGCCCGTAAAGAACCGCTATTGCCGTAAGAAAGATCGTGGAAGCCAGGAAATTAAGGGTGAAATACTTTACAGCGCCTTCGATCTGCGCTTTTTTTCCGCCAAGGGTAATAAATACAAACGAAGATATAATGATGACCTCGAACCAGACATATAAATTGAAAATATCACCGGTGAGAAAAGCGCCGTTTAAACCCATTATTAGGAAATGGAAACTCGGGAAATAGCCATATTTCATCCGGGCTTTTTTGATGGTAACCGACGAAAAGGCAGCCACCGCTAAAGAGGAAAGGGAAGCCAGCAGGACCATAGTGGTGCTGAACGTATCCGCCACAAAGGTAATTCCAAAAGGCGCTATCCAGTTACCGGCCTGCATGGTTATAATGCGCTGCTCATAAACCTGGCTGAACAATCCAACAGCAATAATAACCGCTACAATACTTCCTGCTATACTGATTATTTTTTGGGCTAAAATATTCTTCCAGAAAAACAATAAAATGATTGCCAATGAAAATTGAAACAATACCGGCAATATGATCAGGTTAATAGTCATCCTCTTCTTCTGTTGAATGTATTTCGTCCAGGTCGTCGGTACCTACTACTATATAAGTGCGCTTGATTAAAACAATGGCAAAGGCTTGCAGGCCAAAACTGATTACGATAGCGGTAAGGATCAACGCCTGGGGCACAGGATCCGCATAAATTTCCCCCAGAATGCTTTCCGTTGCAGGTATAATGGGCGGTTTGCCCCTGACGAGCCCTCCCAACAGAAATATTAAAAGGTTTACGCCATTGCCCAGTAAAACCAGCCCTATCACCAATTTTACCAAACTTCGTCTAAGCATCAGGTAAATTCCGGATGCGTAAAGAAGCCCTACAATTATAGCCAGAACTATCTCCATGTTAAACCGTCTCTGAAATGGTAAAAATTATGGTTAGCGCCACCCCTAAAACAACCAGGTAAACCCCCGAATCAAATAACAAAGCGCTTCCTATCAAACCTACTACCGGGAATGGCTCATCTAGCCAGAGCACAGTCAAAACGGGCAGGCCCTGAAAGATGGGGAGTATAGCACTGAATACGGCTAAAGCCAGCCCCACCGGCATTAAGGCCAAAGGATGCATCCTAAGCAGTTTACGGGTATTTTTTAAACCAAAGGCAAAAGCATGTAATATAAAGGCTATGGCAGCAATGATTCCCCCCACAAAGCCGCTTCCGGGCAAATAATGCCCTCTTAATAAAAGAAATATAGAAAACAGGAGCAACAGCGGGAGCAAAAAAATGGTTGTGGTTCTAAATATTAATAGTTTCATAATTCCTGATCGTATTTGTTCAGTTGTAATTTTAATAAGGCAAATACCCCCATTGCGGCAATTGTTAATACCGTAATTTCGACTATGGTATCCATTCCTCTAAAATCTACCAGAATTACATTCACCACATTTTTTCCTTTAGCCAGGGTGTAAGCGTTGTCTGTAAAGAATCTTGTTGTTTCCTTATTCGTGGGTTCATACAACACCTCCAGCGCCAATATGGAAATTAAGGTACCAAAAATCAGGGAAATCAGCCCATCGCGCACCCTTATCAACCAGCTGGAATAATTAATATATTTCGGAAGCCGGTAAAGTACCAAAACAAATAGGATCACGGTTAAGGTATCAATGGCAAACTGGGTCATGGCCAGATCAGGGGCACTATAAAAAACATAAATCAAACAAATACAATATCCGATAACGCCCATTGCGGCTATTGCAGCCAGTCGGGAAGGTGTATAAACGGCATAAAGCACCGTCGCAATCAGAATAAACATTACCACCAGCTCTGTGGATGTCAGCGGCGATATTTTAGCCGGGTTGATATAAAATGCTACCTGGGTAAAAGATTTATAGGCAAGTAAAACGGTAAGAAAAGAGATAATCATTAATACATAAATCCGCAGGTATCCATTCTGAAACAGGCGCGTCCAGACGGCAGCAAAAACCCTAAACTTCCTGCTGAAAAGTAGGGCTATATGTTCAGGTGATGACCCGTAAAGCTTTGCCATCCAGGTTTGGTGCCTTAGGCCGGGCTTAAATAAAAAATACAGCAGCAGGCCGCCCAAAATGGTAACGGCGCTCAGGCCTAATATTAAGTTAAATCCATGCCAAAGCATCAGGTGAAAGGGAGGCGCCATGGGATACATTGAATGGAGGGCCGGCATTACAATTCCCCCTTCAATAAAAACCGGAAACAAACCCAGAATCAGGCCGGCTATTCCTAAAACCAGCGGCGGTAACCACATGCGCCAATCCGGCAGGTGAACTTCTTTGAAGCTTTCGGGCAAGACGCCGGTAAAAGGTTTAACCCCTGTGAGTATACCGGCATAAAGCAGGAGCATATTGGTTACCACCGCGATAGTGGTTAAGCTAAGGGCTAATATTTCAGATTCTAAAGTAGATGCATAAATCAGGTCTTTGCCCACAAAACCAAAGGTTGGCGGAATTCCCGAGTTGGATATCATGGCCAAAAGACCCGCAATGGACACCGGCATCATTACTTTTCTTAAGCCTGATAATTTATTAATATCTCTTGTTCCTGTTTCATGGTCAATAATGCCGGTTATCAGGAACAGGCTTGCTTTGTATAAGGCGTGAACGACAATGTAAACAACCATGGCCAGTAACGCCTCGGAAGTTCCTAGGCCCAACAAAAACACAAGCATGCCCAACGCCGATATTGTGGAATAGGCCAGTATTTCCTTCAGGTCTTTTTTAAAAATGGAATGAAAGGCCGCATACAACATCGTGAAACCGCCTACAATTGTTAAAGTATGGTTCCAGGCCGGTACATTACCCAATACAGGCGTGAACCTGGCCAGCAGGTATATGCCGGCTTTAACCATGGTGGCCGAATGCAGGTAAGTGGAAACCGGTGTTGGCGCTTTCATGGCGCCGGGCAACCAAAAGTGCAGGGGATACTGGGCAGATTTGGAGAATGCCGCAATAAACAAGCAAACCATTACCAACAGGTAAGAAGGGTGGGCTTTCAAAATATCCGCCGAACCAATCATTTCCCGGATAGAATACGTTCCGGTAATATTGCCTAATAGCGCAAATGCGGCCAGCAGAAAGAATCCGCCCAAACCCGTGATGGCCAGGGCAACCAAAGCAGATTTCCTGGACGCCTTGCTTTCATTATTAAAACCGATGAGAAAAAATGAACTGATGCTGGTTAATTCCCAAAACACAAACAGGGTGAATATATTATCCGAAAGCACCATTCCCAGCATGGCACCCATGAAAAGGCTCAGGTACCCGTAAAACCGACCCAGGTAAGCATCGCCTTTCATGTAGGCCGAAGTGAACAAAAAAACCAACGTACCGATGCCTGTTATCATCAAGGCGAACAACAACGACAATCCGTCAACCAAAAAATCGAAATTGATTCCCATGGAGGGAACCCACTGATAGGAAAACAGCCTGACTTGATTGTTAGCTATAGAAGGAATTAAAGTGAGGAAGTAAACAAATAAAGCACCAGGAAGCGCCGTCGTCATAAACGACCACCTACCCCTTAACAATTTACCGCTAAAGGGTACAATTGATGCTAAAATAAACCCAGACATTACAGCTAATAACATGTATGGTAATTTTTAAGTCAGCAAAAGCAACAATGTTTGCAAAAATGGTACTGGTTAGTCCAAAGGATACTAGTTTAACCCTGTAACATTAACTGTGGCCAGCACAATATAGATACGTTAGTTTTTTAACAAATTAATTTTTTTTGCAAAAAGGTAGCTGTCAAGACCCATATCCAACAATAAATTTTGCCCAGGCAGGCATTTCCGTTCCATTTATTCAGCTAATGCCTTATCATGCATATTTCCTGTTCTGTAGTTTTCAGGTAAAGTATGCGCTTGATAAAGAATATTAACCTTAGGTCTGTGCCCTAACGGACCTTAATGATAGTTTGCGTTAAAGGATTTCTTGCGGTTTGTAGGGCAATAACCGATGAGAGGCATCTTTCTGCAAATCCCTGCTAAAAATTTTTTATAAACGTAATTGAATTACCAGATTTATAAAACCAATCTTCAAATAACAGATGCAAAAGGCAAGTTTTTGACTTCCTTTAAAAATGCCCTAATTGGAGTTTAAAGAATCTCTGTCCAGGTATGCTACAAGGCACTTGCCTGAAAACAGTTCATGTCAAAAAAGAAAAAATTCTTTGATCTGTTATATTTTTGGTTGAAGTTAAAAATGGATTAGCGATTAGCACAGATTAAGTATATAAGTAGGCAATTAAAAAAAGAAGGATAAATTTAGAACTTGTTACGAATTTTTCGTACAATTACGAAATACTCGTACAAATGGAAAAACTAACCAAACAAGAAGAAGAGGCCATGCAGGCCATCTGGCAAACGAACGGCGGCTTCATCAAAGATTTTCAGGACCTTCTGCCCGAACCCCAACCACCCTATACTACTTTGGCTTCCACAGTAAAGAAACTCGAACAGAAGGGTTTCCTAAAGAGTGAGAAGCTCGGCAATTCTTACCGCTATCTTCCCCTGATTGCGGAAAAAGATTATAGCAAAAGCTTCATGCGCGGCTTCGTCAGCGATTACTTCCAAAACTCCTTCAAAGAGCTGGTAACCTTTTTTGCCCAGGAGAAAGAGATAAGCCCGCAGGAACTCAAAGAGATTATCGATATGATTGAAAACCGTAAATCCGAATAATATGCCGGCGTTGTTTCTTTACCTGCTAAAAGTTAATGCTGCCTTGGTACTCTTTTACCTGGCTTACCGTTTCCTGCTACGCCCGCTTACTTTCTATACCCTGAACCGCTTCTTCCTGGTCTTCAGCATTGTTTTCTCCCTGGCTTATCCCGTTATCGATGTTTCCAATGTCCTTAGGAAGCAGCAGCAGCTCAGTAGCCGGTTTGCTGCTGTCGCCCTTGATTGGCGGGCCGTGGAGTTGCTGTCGGGGCAAGCGCAGGTGCCTGCCTTTTGGCAAGTACTTACTGTTCTCTTCTGGCTAGGGGTTGTAATAATGGCTTTGCGCTTTATCGGGCAGATCCTTTCTCTTTATAGAATACATCAGCAGTCCAGTCCTGCCTGGCACAGCGGCTTTTACTACCGCAAGGTGGATGGCAGGGTTAATCCCTTCTCTTTTTGGCAGACTGCCTATCTTAACCCTCAAAAGCATCGACAGGAGGAGCTCACCGCCATCCTTCGCCATGAACACATTCATGTGCACCAGTGGCATACACTGGATGTGCTGCTGAGTGAAGCCAATCTAGTCTTATGCTGGTTTAATCCGGGCGCTTGGCTCCTGAAACAAGCGGTGCAGGAGAACCTGGAATTTTTTACCGACCGTCAGATGCTGCAAAGTGGCATGAACAGCAAAGCCTACCAGTACAGCTTAGTGCGCATCAGCGGTCTGTCGCATGCCGCCTTGGTCAATAATTTTAATTTTCTAACTATAAAAAAGCGTATAACTATGATGAACAAAAAACAGTCCCCGTTAATGCACGTTGTCAGATATGCCGTGCTGGCACCTTTAATAGCGGCACCTATGTTTGCCTTTACCGCCTGCAGCGAAGAGCCAACGGCAGCTGCGCCTAATATTATCCAGGTTCAGCCCAGTGTACAAGTAAAGGCGCCAGCGGCAGTGGTGTATTACATTGACGGCAAAGAAGTGACAAACGATGCCATTAAAAAGTTAGATTCAAAGAAAATCGAAAGCATGAAGGTATTAAAAGGCGAAAGTGCTGTAAAAGCATTCGGAGATAAAGGAGGCAAGGGCGTAATCGTTATTACCACCAAGAAAAACCAGCATTCTACCCAGGTGCGCCAATTCAATGAGAAGCTGAAAGGGACGCAATAAAATAACGGCTATAACAGTAGCTTGTTTGGACGGGAGTGCGCAAAACCTTTCCCGTCTAAACAATGCTTTTAATCTATTGGGAAACTACTTCTACGGTTTGCCTCCTATTTTATTTAAACCCCCTAATAAGGCCTGATTGTTTATATACCAAAACGATAGGCCTATAAGTGCAAGTATACCAAATGACCTAAACTGCCTACCCTACCAAAATACTTTCCGGTTATTCCCAAAGAATGTTCTGGTTAGAAAGTATATCGAGCAGCTTACCGTTTAGCTTTATCACCAGTTGTACTTCCGAATCAGAAGAGCCCCTCGGCTCCCATTTTTTTAGTCCTTTTAAACTATTTCATGGAAGGCTGTATGCAACATTTCTATTATTAGAATTTAAAAATTTCCTGCCAGTGATAGGGTGATTTCATTACTATATTTTTTCCATTGCCCTACTCTACATTTTCTGTATACTGATCGGTAACGAATATCAACCCCAGCTCTGTGCCCTCACAATACATCAAGTTAGCTTAAGTTGAAGGCTAACTTCTGGTTTTGGTGCGCAAACCAATGAGAGGGCATCTTTAGGCAAACCCTTACTAAAATTGGTGTACAAACGTAACCGAGTCCCCGATTCAATGCGGGGTTATAACTTGCCTGGTCATGCCAATCCTTTCGGCGAACTATTTTTGGGTTAAGCCAAATTCTTTTAAGGCATCTCGTAACTCTTTAGCCAAAATAATGGATTTGATTTCAGAATTTTGCACCTAACCTATAAACCTACTTTTTCACCTCATATCTCCATTAAAAGTGGACCTACTTTTTTAAACTATCGGGTGCAACTAAACTATCGGCTGCAGCTATAGAGGTATCACTCATCATAACGCCTATTGGGTTTGTGGTATCGGATGTGGGCGGAGGAGTGGTGCTATTAATATGGGTAGTGTTGCCCGAATCAGTAGAACTTTCATTCTTTGTTCCACAAGCCGTGAAAACCCCAGCTATCGTGAGAACTAATAAAATCTTCTTCATAAGGTGTGTGTTTTTTTATAAAATTGGCCGCCCTTATACCAATGGCTTTTTGCTTTGCAGGAAAGGCTGGGTATATTCCCGCTGGCCCGTCGCTTTGTACAAGGCGTTGGCTAGTGCCGCAAAAATGGGCGGGAACAACGGCTCACCCAGGCCGGTCGGATCCGCTTCGCTTTTCACAAAATGTATCTCGATAGCTTTCGGAGCTTCGCTGTGCCGTATCATACGGTAGTTATGGAAATTATTTTTCTGGGGCACGCCCTCCTGAAAGGTCATCTCGCCGTATAAGGCATTCCCAATACCGTCAATAATGCCGCCTTCCCCCATATTGGTGGCGGCATCCGGATTCACTACCACCCCGCAGTCCACCGCCGCATACACTTTTTCCACTAGGGGTTTATTTTCCTGCATGGTTAGGTTAATCACCTGGGCCACGTAAGTATTGTGACAAAAATAGGCCGAAACGCCCCGATGAATACCGTTCTTGGCCTGTTTCCAATCTGACTTGTCGCGCACCAATTTTAATACGCCGGCATAACGCTCCGGGTCATAATCGTTTAGCTCTCCTACGGGCTTGTTCTGGGCGCGTTCCAACAATTCCAGGCGAAAATCAATGGGGTCCTTTCCCGCTAATTCGGCTACTTCATCCAGGAAGGATTGCTCAACGGCACCCAGAAAATTGGACCTTGGTGCCCGAAAGGCACCGATGGTGATGTTGGAGTTCAGCATCCACTCCTCGGCCAGGTAGTGGTCCACGGCCCCTGCCGGAAAGCGGTTTTGGGAGTAACCAAGAGGACTTTCCGGAATACCACCTGCTTTCACTTGGTAAGCAATCATGTTATTATTTTCATCCAGGGCGGCTTTATAGGTGGCTGTGTACATGGGCCGGTAAATGCCGTAGGTCATATCGTCTTCCCGGGTATAAACTAACTTCACAGGAGCATTTAGTTTTTGGGAAATAACCGCCGCCTCCACCAAATGGTGACCATAGGCTCTTTGCCCAAAGCCGCCGCCCATGCGGGCCAATTTAATGTGGATTTTTTCTTTAGGCAGGCCCAGACGGGCCGCAAGGGCTTGCATTATAGATTCCGGAGCCTGGATGGGGGCAATTATTTCGGCATTCTCTTTGGTAACGTGGGCAAAACTATTCACCGGTTCCATGCAGTTGTGCGCCAGGAAAGGAGCCGTATAAGTACGCTCTATCACTTTCTCTGCGGTTTTAAAGACTGATTCCGGATTACCATCTTTCCGGAGCACTTTACCGGTTTTCTTGGCCATTTCTGCCATTTTAACCTTATGCCCTTCGGTGCTCTCCAAACCGGCGGGGATGGTAACGGTTTGTTTCCCGCCCCTACCGCTCACGGCAATAGTAGTATCGGCTATTTTTTCCCATTCTACTTTTAAGGCTTTCTTGGCGTTCATCACCTCCCAGGTGGTATTGCCCACCACTACTACCATCTCCGTGAAACTGGTGGTGTCGAAACCGTTTCTTTCATAATCGTCGGCCAGGGTTTTGATAACAAAGACATCTTTGATGCCGGGCATAGCCCTGGCGGCACTATCCTCTACCGCTTTTACTTTCAGACCGAAGGCCGGCGGATGCGCAATCATGGCAATCAGCATTGCCTCCTGTTTGTAATCCAGGGTGAATAAGGGTTTACCCGTCACAATATTCAATCCTTCTACATTCCGCTCTGAGTTACCAATGATTTTGAAATCACCCACCTTTTTCAAAGAAACTTCTTTGGGCACTTCTATTTTGGCCGCTTGGGAAGCTAACTCCCCGTAACCCGCTTCTTTGCCACTCCCCTTATGGTGTAATATTCCGTCCTTCGTGGTAATCTCATCTGCCGGCACCTTCCAGGTTTGGGCAGCGGCCTGAATAAGCAGGTGCCGGGCGGTAGCCCCGGCGGTCCGCAAAGGTTTCCAGGCCATCTGCATGGCCAGGCTGCCCCCGGTAAACTGGCGGTCATACCGTTCCGGAAAGAAATCAGCCTGCTCTACCATCACGTTTTTCCAGTCTACATCCAACTCCTCGGCCAGCAGCATCGGTAAGGAAGTTTTCACATTCGACCCAAATTCCGGGTTGGGAGACATCAGGGTGACCATTCCGTTGTCTCCTATTTTGATGTAGCTGTTCAGCTCAAACCAGGCTTTTGGCAGGTTCGAAACCTCTTCCGAAGTAGACTTGCAGCCGGCCAACCAGCTAAAACTTAGCATCATGCCGCCACCGGCCAGGGCAGAAACCTTTAAGAAATCTCGCCGGTTTATTCTTTTTTTTATGGTATCCATTGGTTGGTGAAGCTTAGGTGATTAGGATTTAGCGGTTGATTTTACGGCTGTTTTAATGGCAACCTTTATACGTAGATAGGTGGCACAACGGCAGATATTTCCATTCATCGCCGATTCAATTTCCGCATCAGTTGGATTAGGATTGCTTTTTAACAAAGCAGCTGCGTTCATGATTTGCCCGGCTTGGCAATAGCCGCACTGCGCCACGTCGTGCTCCAGCCACGCTCTTTGTACCGGGTGGTCACCATCTGGGGATAGCCCCTCAATGGTGGTGATGGCCTGTTCGCCAATCGCCGACACCGGCAATTGGCAAGAGCGCACCGCTACCTCGCCCAGGTGTATGGTGCAGGCGCCACATTGGGCAATACCGCAGCCGTACTTGGTTCCGACCAGGTTCAGGTGGTCCCGCAGCACCCACAACATGGGAGTGGCAGGGTCTACATCCACCTGCTGCGTTTTTCCGTTGATTTTTAAGCTAAATGTTGCCAAAGCTTTGTATTTAAAAGGTTCACAATAATATACTTAGTAATATAGGTACGCGTATGAATAAAGAGTTACTGAAATCAGATAATAAACTACAAAATTCAAATATTATTTAATTTGCCATTAGCCGCACATTCACTTCCGGCGGATCGCGATAGATATACTACCTTTATCTTGAGTTTTCTTGCGGCCTTATCTTCCTTTTATATTCCTCATCTGTTACCGGTTCTAACCATACGGTTGAACCTTTATGCGTGCTGGTTATAGCAATTTGAATAAATTCATTATCGGGGCTGGCACCATGCCAATGCGGCACATTCGGCAGACACTTGATGACATCTCCTTTCCGGAGAATCTTTTTCGGGCTACCCTTTTCCTGATAATACCCTATTCTGCCGATTGCCAGCAAAATCTGCCCGCCCGCATGTAAATGCCACTTGGTTCGGGCACCTGGTTCAAAGGTAACATTACCCACCGCCGTCGGATTCAGGCTGTCACTTGCCACCAGTGGCTGCAGCCAGGCGTTGCCTTTGAAATTATTATTGGTGATTTTTTCGCCTTTGGAAAAGATAAGGGTTTGATTAGCCGGGGTATCCTGCTTTTTTGTGCCTGGGCACCAAAACTCAGTAGGCTCAACAGGGCAAAGCAGAATATAAGTTTTTTAAAGGATGTTTCATGTTCATGCTTTTTACTTCTTTCTTGATTTCATTACCTCGGAGAGAACCTGCTTGCCAGCATCTGCTTCCTTTTTCTCACCATTGGCCTCAATCAGCAAAAGCATTTCTTTTAGTTGGTTTTCAGTCATCCCAAGGTTAAAGCCTATTCCCATATGGCTTCTAAGCATAGGTTCAACACCACCCAGGTTAATAAGCGCGGATATGGTTGCCACTTCCCGGTCGGCGTAACTTAAAATATCCCGGGTAAAAATATCGGCAAACAAATGCTCCTTTAAAAACACCTCTATTTCGGGACTGAAGGCAGCATAGCCAATCCTGGGACTGGTTTCCGGTCTACCAGTTAGAGTTTCCAGAACTTTTTTTCCTTGTTCGTATTTCGTTTCGGTACTTTTTACCGGAGTAGCTTCTTTGCCAAGTTTATCGGTAATGCCTTTTGTTTTTCTGGCATTCAGCAAGGCTATAAAAGTATTTATTCCCTGCAGGCTCCGGGGGAACCCACAATAGGCATACAGATGCACCAAAACTTCTTTGATTTCATTAATGGTTAATCCCGCATCCAGGCCTTCTCCTAATGCACTTTTTAACTTTTCTAAATCTCCCTTTACCGTGAAAGCGGCTATGGTAACGATTTGTTGGTACCTGGCAGCCAACGTCAGGTTTTTACTGGCTGTACTTTGGGCAGGCACGTCCGTAGCCATCACAGTGAAAAGAATTACTAGTAACAGGGAAAGTTTTACTGATCTCATTACCTTTTTCACATTAGGCATAAGTATTTCTTCTGATTTCATTAATCGGGTTTATTAATGCCTAAATTTTCGCGGACATGTTTTTCAGGCGATTGGACAATATTTGCAATGAAGGTTGCTATACTTTTTTTAGAAATGATTGACCCTTTTTCCGGCTCGCCTTTTCGGGTCAGTTGATAATCGACGTCGTTCGTACTGGTAAATTAGGTAGGCCTTAAAATTGTGTAATCAAGTCCAGAGCCTTCAATCACATCGGCTAATTTTCGGTAGGGTTGTAAAATCGCTTTTAATGGGGTTTTATAAATGCCAATAGAACTAATGGCAATGATTCTTTTCACGCCCGTTTCCTGCATGGCCGTAACAATACTTTTTGCCATGGCTTCTAAGTTTCCGGCTAAGTTTACATACACTATGTCCTGCCCTTTGATGGCATCCTACAGCATTGGGTAGTCCAGCACATCCCCTTCAACTACCGCGGCATTGGAAAGATTTTGGTTTCGTAACCGGCTTTTCTTCCGCAGAAATAATGTTTGATGAACATCATTAACTTTCCCAAGTGCTTCGATGACATGGCCAGCCAGGTCCCCGCTTGCCCCTATGATTATTACCTTTCTCTTTTTATTCATCTAAAATTTTCATTACTATTAACTCAAACACGACACCTATTTGAACATTATCCTTCTTTAGGAGCAAGTTCGCCGAACCACTAGGCAGCCGTTACACCTCCATCACCAGACGAAAACCTATGCTAATGCCCCTATAATCCGGCGCGTATGGTTTACGAAAGGTGCTGCGCCAACTATCAGCGGTGATGTGCCAACTACCACCCCGTACCACGTGGTCTTTACCAGTTGCCGGGCCTTTGAGATCGATAGACGGGCTTTGGGCATAATAACTATTGCTGTAAAAGTCCTGCACCCATTCCCAGACGTTGCCGTGAACATCGTATAAGCCCCACGGATTAGGCGGTTTTGTTCCTGCCGGGTGCGTGCCTCCGGTAGAAAAATATTCCCCATACCAGGCATATTTCCCCAACTCATTAGCATTATTACCAAAGGAATAGGCGGTGGTAGTGCCGGCCCGGGCTGCATATTCCCATTCGGCTTCTGTTGGCAGTCGGTAACGGTTATGCCCTTCTTTAGCGTTTAATCTTTTGATAAACGCCTGCGCATCGTTCCAGGACACCGTTGCCGGATGATTAGGTTTGGTAATCCGTTCCTTCATGCCGGGCAGATTACAATAAGGATTTGATCGGTCCAGCGTATAAGGATTGCTGCCCATTATGGCTTCCCATTGGGCTTGGGAGACTTCGTATTTGCCAATAGAAAAAAGCTTGCTGATACTTACTTGGTGCTGTGGCTTTTCGCTATCATATGCATCAGCAACGTTGTTTCTGGCCCCCATCATAAAACTACCAGCAGGAATGGCGATAAATTCCATGCCAATGCTGTTGGTTATAACATCCTTCTTAGTCATATTATAAGGAGCGGACGGTACCCTCATCTGCTTATTAGCGCCATCCCGGGAATAGACAATAATTGGCAGGAATAGGACTATTAGCAATAGCCTTTTCATTAACGTTAATTAACTAGGTGTACTTAATTTTTGTATTTCCATTATCTTCTGGTCTATCTTAATGGCTTCTAATATTACAAAGGCATCCCCGCGCCATTGTCATTGGCGCAGTTAACTTTATTTGTCTATTTGAAACCTAAAAATTAATCAGCCCACTTTTTTCATTTCGTGAAGATTAAAAGACTTTACTTATTAGTCTGCTGTGCCTGTACACCCGTGTAGCGGTCACCTACTATTTTAATTTTTGAAACAGCCTCCGTAAGGTTCTTCAATTCCTGAGGGGTAAATTCAAAATCGGCAGACCATATATTTTCCTGGAGATGGGCCAGTTTGGTGGTGCCAGGAATGGGAACAATCCACGGCTTTTGGGCCAGCAACCAGGTCAGGGCTACTTGTGCTACGGTTAATCCTCTCGGATTTCCAAATGCTGCCAGGGTATCAATCATTACCCAATTGGCTTTAATGGCATCCGGCTGGTAGCGGGGTAAAGTGGGCCGGTTATCATTGGCCGGATCATATTTTGTACGTTCATTGATTAACCCCGAAAGAAAGCCTCTGCTTAAAGGACTATAGGGCACAAAGCCTATTCCGAGTTCCTCGCAAACTTTTATTACTTCCTGCTCTGGCTGTCTGGTCATGAGGGAGTATTCGCTTTGCAGGGCAGTTACGGGTTGTACCGCATGGGCTTTCCGAATAGATTGAGCGTTTGCTTCACTCAGCCCAAAATGTTTCACCTTTCCTTCCTTAATTAAATCTTTCACCGTACCGGCCACGTCCTCCATCGGCACGTTTGGATCAACCCGGTGCTGGTAAAGCAAGTCGATATGATCGGTTTTTAACCGCTTTAAAGATTGTTCTACCACTTGTCGGATATGTTCTGGTTTACTGTTTAAACCAGCCAATTTGCCGTTTTGAACATTGAAGCCAAACTTGCTGCAGATGAGGATATCCTTTCGTATCGGAGCCAGTGCTTCGCCCACTA
>JAQBNV010000313.1 GCA_028288395.1 Adhaeribacter sp.
TTACTTTACTTTATCCTCCTAAAGCCGGTCAGGTTAATGCCCCAGCCGGGGTTTCCGAATATTTTACTTACGCGTTAAAGGCCCTTTTTGTCTTTGCTATTTTTATGTTACAACGGCTGCGCGTAAGCAGTTACAAAGGCCTTGATTTGCTGGGTTATCTCTGGAAGCTCTTTTTCCGGGCCGGTACAACGGCGTATGCCTGTGCGGTTTTGTACTTTGGCTACCAGTGGCTTACCGATTACTATCCCGATCCCAACCTTTACTGGAAAACAATCCTCTACGCAGTAAACTTTGCTTTTTTTATTTTCTTTATTGCCAAGGCTTTTTATATCTGGCGCGCGCTTATTCTGTATCAGAAAACCAGATCGCTGGTACGCGAATGGAGAATCTTTGAAATTGCGCTTTTCGGCACCCTGTTCATTTCTCTCTTCCAACTGCCTTTTCTGGATTTTATTTTTATTCCGCTTCAGCCTTTACTAGCCATTTATGTTTTGTTCCTGAGTTTTCATTTAAAGTGGGTCGCTTACCTTACCGGGGGTAAAAAATGGCGGGCTATTTTATTATTGGTCGTCATTTTAGCCAGTATCGGTATTTTTATTCAATTATTTATTTCCCTGAACGACAGCACGGTTCCGCATAATACTTTCCTCGACAATACTTTTATTCACTTGGCTACTTTCTTTGTAATCGTATATCCTACCCTCGCATTTTTAGTAGCCTTATTCAGCATGCCTACGGCTTCGGTATTCGAGCAGAAACGGGCGGACCTGTTAAACTTTCAGCGTCTGACACAGCTGATTCAGAAAGGCGAAGACCAGCAACAGGTTTTTAAAACCTTTTTCGAAAGTGCCGTTAGCGCTTCCGGTACCGATGCCGCCTGGCTCGAATTAGTGAATCATGACGACGCCGAAGTAATTGAAATATTTGATATAGACGAGCATAATCTTGTGCAATTGCGAAACCTGGTTAAAAGCGCCATGGTCGTTAACCTCGATTATATTAACAACAATCTCGAAAACAGTCAGTTTAAAGCGCTTAATCTACCCTACAAATCTATATTTGTAACGCCTTTGCGCTCGGCGCAACGCACGTACGGCATATTATACCTTTTAAAGGAAATGGAACAGGGTTTTGACCGGGAAACGATAAATGTAATCCGGACCTTTGTGAGTCAAACCAACCTCACTACCGAAAATTTACGACTGGCCGCCGAAGCGTTGCAGAACGAACGGTACAAAGAAGAGCTTAAAATTGCCAGTATTGTGCAGGAAAGCCTAATACCCAAAACTTTTCCCAGCGATAGCTGGTTCGAGATAAGCTGCTTTTCGCAGGCAGCTAAAGAAGTGGGCGGCGACTTTTACGATTTTTTACAATTGAGCGAAGGCCGGATTGCCATTATTATTGGCGATGTATCGGGTAAAGGAATTTCGGCGGCGTTTCACATGGCGCAAATGAAAGGCATCTTTCACGGGCTAATGCAAGACGACCTGGAGCCGGTAAAATTTATGGTTAAAGCCAACAAGGCCTTAACTCACTGCCTCGAAAAAACATCTTTCATTACCAGCTCACTCTATATTATTGATTATAAACTAAAAGGCATTTTCTTTGCGCGGGCCGGTCATTGCCATACCTTGTATTATAACTCCATGACCGAAGAAACGTTTTACTTTAACACCGAAGGTTTAGGGCTGGGTATCGTCCGGGACCTAAGTTATAACAAGCGCATCCATAACATGCACTACGATTATAATCCCGGCGATGTAATGGTAATTTATACCGACGGCATTGTAGAAGCCCGCAACAAGAACCAGGATGAGTACGGCGAAGAGCGCCTCCGCGAGATGCTGACCCAAACTTACCACCTGGAGGCCGACGATATAAAATATGCAATTATAAACGATGTAAACGAATTCAGTCAGGATATGCCCATCCACGATGACCAAACCCTGATGGTAATTAAGTTTAGAAATGTTCAACCAAACTTTTCCGCTTGACGTAATAAAATGGCTATGAAAATAACACAAGAGATTAAAGACAAAACGATCACCATCCGCTTAAACGGTGAATTAGATGCCAGTTCTTCTGTAATGCTGGACGAAGAATTATCAAAACCCGAAATAATGATCTTCAACAAAGTGCTGGTCGACTGCGAGCACCTGAACTATATTTCCTCAGCTGGCTTGGGTGTATTTATCTCGCATTTGCAACGTTTTGAAGACGCTCAGATCAAACTCATTTTCTTTAACATGCAGGAAAAAGTTAAAAATGTTTTCGAGATCCTGGGTCTCGACCTGCTCATGACGATTGTCTCTACCTACGACGAAGCAATGACCGTTTCGAATGAATAACTCCATCCGGATTAAAAGCAATAAAAGTAACCTGAAAGTAGTCCGAGATTTTGTAACTAACTACCTTAGCCCTTTTACCCTGTCCGAAAAAGAATTGAATCAGATTATTTTGGCTGTTGACGAAATCACAGCCAATTTAATCATTCATGCCAATAAAGAGGATGAAGGCAAGTTCGTGAAACTGGCTATTTTTCACACCGGCGACACTTTTTTGTTTGAGTTATCAGATAACGGCCATTCTTTTAAACCCGAAAAATACCGCGAGCCCAATATTGCCGATATTATAAGAGAAGGCGGCAAGGGGGGCATGGGTATAGCCCTGGTTAAAAGAATTATGGACAAGGTGGAATTTACCACCCATGATTCAGGTAATATTTGCCGTCTTTACAAAAAAGTAAACCAACTGGTCTGAAACTGCCGGTAAAGGATTAATGCTGCTTTCCAAAATATTTTTGTTCCAATAATTTAAAGGTAAGTAGATTAAAATAAGACGGTTGATACCCGGCCTGTAACCTGATAAATTATTTTTAACAACTGCTATTCCGGTTACATTAATATTTTTGCGTTAAAACGTCTCAGCAAGCCTATATTATTAAATTCCCCTTCCCTTCGGCTAAATTCAAATTTTTCCTCCAGAATATTCGTTATCTTAGCCAGATTAAGCCTCAAGCCTATAACTATTGCTACTTAAATTTTTAGTAAAATTGCGAGTTGCTTTTTAATACTTTATAATTTATACCCTATTACCAGGTATTCTTTTTTTTATGCGTAAAAGCTTTTTTTATTTTGCCACTGTTGCCTTGCTGTTAGCGGGTTGCAAAGGCTCCCAGCCCCAGGCCAGCAAAGACCCCGTACTCGAAACCATTGGCGGCAAGCCGGTTTATACCGCGGAGTTCGAATACGTTTATCATAAAAACAACGGCAACGCCGAAAATGCCAATACCCGGGCCAGCATACAGGAATATTTAGACCTGTATACCAATTTTAAATTAAAAGTGATGGATGCCGAAAGCCGGGGCCTCGATACCACCACGGCTTTCCGGCAGGAGTTGGAAGGCTATAAACAACAGTTGGCTCAACCCTACCTCACCGAAAAAAGTGTTACCGAAAAATTAATACGGGAAGCGTATGACCGGATGCAAAAAGAAGTGAATGCCTCGCATATTCTGATTAACGTTGCCCCCGACGCTGAACCCAAAGATACCTTAGCTGCTTACAATAAAGTTTTGGAGCTGCGGAAGCGCCTGGTAGCCGGCGAAGATTTTGCACAGCTGGCGCACGCTTTTTCCGAAGATCCGTCGGCGAAAGAAAACTACGGCAAGCTGGGATATTTTACCGCCCTGCAAATGGTTTATCCATTCGAGGATGCTGCCTATAAAACATTACCCGGGCAACTATCCCAACCCATCCGCACCCGTTTTGGTTATCATATAATAAAAGTAAACGATGTACGATCGGCCCAGGGCGAAATTAAAGTATCCCATATAATGGTACGGGCAACGCCGGGCTTACCCAAAGCCGATTCGGTAGCAGCTAAAAAGAAAATTGATGAAATATATACCCGCGTGGCGCGCAAACAAAACTGGGACCAGTTGGTAGCCCAGTTTTCGGAAGATGTAAGTTCGGCGGAGAACGGTGGCGAACTGCCCTGGTTTGGTACCGGCCGCATGATTGGCAATTTCGAAGAGGCCGCTTTTAAGTTAGCGAAGCCCGGCGACATTACCCGGCCCGTACAAACACCCTATGGCTGGCATATTATTAAATTAATTGAACGCCGCAGCTTGCCGTCT
>JAQBNV010000194.1 GCA_028288395.1 Adhaeribacter sp.
GGATACGGTAAAAAAGCAATACACCTTCGACGGTTTACATATTGAAGAACTTAGCTGGCAATTACCTTATGGCCGCCCCACCGAAGCGATCTTGTTAAAGCCTCAGAACGCCAAAGGGCCTCTGCCCGGTATCCTTGCTTTTCACGATCACGGGGGAAACAAATACTTTGGTTGTCAGAAAATCACCCGGATTTCAGATAAGCAGCACCCCATGATGAAAGACCACCAACAACATTACTACAGTAATATTGCCTGGGCAAATGAACTTGCTAAACGCGGGTATGTGGTTCTGGTTTCTGATACCTTTGCTTTTGCCAGCCGCAGGGTAATGTTACAGGATGTTCCTGTTCGTTTGCGAAAGGGATTTACTGATAAAGGCCCGGAGGATGCGGAAGGTATTGCAAATTATAATACCTGGGCCATGGAACACGAACATATAATGGCCAAATCTTTATTTTGTGCCGGCACCACCTGGCCAGGGGTATTTTTTGCCGAGGACCAGAAGGCACTGGATATTTTGTGTGCCCGGGCAGATGTGGATGCTAAGAGGGTCGGGTGCGGAGGACTTTCGGGAGGAGGGCTCCGGACAGTTTTTTTGGCCGGACTTGACTCAAGGATTAAGTGTGCGGTTGATGTTGGCTTTATGAGTACCTGGACAGATTTTGTCCTTAATAAATCATATACGCATACCTGGATGAGCTATGTGCCTTTGCTGCCTAATGAATTAGACTTTCCGGAGATACTGGGTTTACGGGCTCCGCTTCCAACTCTTGTATTAAATGATAGTGATGACCAGTTGTATACATTGCCGGAAATGAACCAGGCAGAAAAAATATTAGCGGAGGTATATAAAAAAGCAGGAGCGGAAGACCGGTTTAAGTGCTCGTATTACCCGGGCCTTCATAAGTTTGATGCCGGTATGCAGGTCGAAGCTTTTAAATGGTTTGACCGATGGCTAAAAGTGTAATTAAAAATAGATAGTGAGAGGAATGTTATTGGAAAAACAATTAAAAATACAGTAGAATAATCCTGAATATAAAGACTCTATTTGCCTTCGTATACGCGTGAAATAGTTTCATAAAATATAGGAGTTACGCAAAATTGAAGATAAACTCCCGTTGGGCCCGCAGGAAGAGTTTACGCTGGAGGGCATAAACATTTTCCAGTATTTTGTCCTGCGTCATCCAGGTGAGTCTTTGAAAAGCGCGGAGCACGCAGAAGATGTGGTTCTGAATAGCTTGAAAACTACGCACGTAAAAATCCTGCGCATGGCATTCTTGTTTAATGGTCCGGAAGCATTCTTTTACGTGCCAGTGCTGGGCTTTGACTTCCTGGAACTGCTTTCTACTTAGCTGCTCCCATTTCTCTTGGTCCGGTAAGTACATAGCAGAGTGTCTAACGTGGCTGTCCCTATCCACCGTTCTAAACACTTTTACAAAATCAAAGCCCTTCAGGTGCGTTAATAATTCCTCTTCTGGCAGCTGTTCTATCTTCCCCACCTGTTCATAGCAGCATTATTTTCTTGAATTGGCAGGTACTTTTGCTTTTGCCATAAGCGGGGCCACGGCCGCAAGAAAACGCAACCTTGACCTCTTTGGCATCTGCGCCCTTGCCTTTACCGTGGCTTGCGGCGGCGGTATTATCCGGGATCTTTGTATCGGAGCTATTCCGCCCGCGGGATTAACGAACTGGCATTATTTGGTGGTGGCCATTATCGCCACCGGAATAACCGTCGGTTTTTTTCCCGTTGTAGAGAAGCTTAACCGCCCGGTGCTGCTCTTCGATGCCGTGGGGTTATCCTTGTTTGCGGTAACCGGGGCGGAAAAAGCGCTGCACTACGGCCATAATGGCGAGGTAGCTATTCTATTGGGTATTACTACAGCCGTTGGCGGCGGAGTAGTGCGTGATATTTTGCTTACCCGGGTACCCGTCATTCTGGAAAAAGAGATTTATGCATCAGCGGCACTTTTGGGGGCAGTGATTGTAGTTTTAGGAAATTACCTGAAATGGGTTTCAGCCGATTGGGTGGCGATCATTGCTTTAATTGTATGTTTTACCTTACGTATATTAGCGCTACGTTATCATTGGAACCTGCCTACTCCTGCAAATAACAAGACTGACTTAGATAAACAAAAATAGAACCTCGTGCTTTGCCTTCTTTATATCTTTTCTATAAAACACCATCTTTATTAAACTGAGTACCTTTAAGCGTTTTAAAGTATCCAGCAACAGAATAAAAGAGGCCGGCTCCCTGAGAAGCCATTTTGGGCTTGAATATGATAGGTAGCAATCAAAAAGCAGGAGCATTTGCAGCCTTTACCAATGCGGTAGTTGCTACAGTAACCATTTATGTAGCAGTTGTTATGATTGGCCTTGACGTGCTTACTGACCGAAATTTGTTCGCTCAAATTGCTATTAACAATCCTACTCCACTATTCATCCAGGATGTGTTGAAATTTATTAGCGCAGCCTGCTGGTCGGTGCTAATAGTTACGCTATTTAAGCGGCTGGGCAATAAAGCGATTGTACGGATGAGGGTTGCAACACTTTTTGGATTTCTGTCAATTCTGCTTTTGATCACCAATTCTATCCTTAGTCTTATGGCAATCACTCAAGCTGCAGAATTATCAGCCGCAACATCTGGAAATGCCGACGATCTGAACAAAGTAATTGGAATTCTGGCTATGGCAACAATTTTCACCAACGGCTTATGGTATCTATTAACAAGCTGGACAGCCTTAAAAGCAGAT
>JAQBNV010000205.1 GCA_028288395.1 Adhaeribacter sp.
TTCTGCTTCTGCACTACCTCCCTGGTGTTGCAAATAAGCTGTTGATAATTTGGATGGCGGTGCTTTTTGTTCGGGAAACCCTCTCCAGTTCAAGGTATACTGTAAATCTATTTGGGATAATCTTTGGTTTAGGAGTATTCTCTTGCGCGGGTAAATGTTACTTTAACTAATATTCCGGGCTTAGAATAATCTATTTTAGCAGTAGTTCGGGCTGGCCTAATAAAAGAATTTATTCTCTGGCAAATTGTTAATATTTAATCATTTATCTTTTGAGATGAAAAATTATCAACGAACAGGAATAATTATTTATAAATATTTACTTCCACACTTGTCTTTATGGTTAACCTGATATAATTTTACAGCCCTGATGATGAAAGCTTTATTAAAATATCTGCTGCTCTTGTGCATTATCCTGTTAGCCTTCTTTGGCCAACAGATAGCGCATGCGCCAACGGATAGTGCTTATATTTCCTCAGCTAATCAACTTAAATATTCTGTACAGGCCAGTCTGGGCCAGGTACAGCACGACTATTCCTTTTTAATTAAGGCTGCCGGTTCCGGTACCCGAAAAGGCAGTAAAATTTTTGCTACTGTCGAAAAGGAAGCAGAAGAAGTAGAATCTATCGCTTCTAAAAAATATCTGGAGAGCAGTGTCTTCTTTACGGCTGTTTTATCCGGCCAATTATTCACGTATCTTTTTAGCTCCCTCAAAAGATATTTAGCTTTTTGTAAGAGCTATTCTAGTTTCTCATCCCACAGATGGTATCTCCTATTCCGGGTTATCCGGATTTGATTTAATTTCTCCGCAGGTAATCTACTATTGCCTGGCCTTTCTATTCCTGACTTGTTGATTTGTATTTGGAGGCATCTATAAGCATTTGTGCTAAAAAGATGCTCAAGGGCACGTTTTTATCTTTCCTTTAAATATTATTCACGCCATTCATATTTCAGGATTCTGAATATAATTTTCAAATAAAACAGGTAACGGCGTTTGCCTAAACTTAGATTTAATTTTTACGGCCCGGTCTCCAAAAGCAGGAAGCAGAATGGATGCGGCCATGTATCGCGCTATCCCCCTTTTTAAATCACTTTATTTAATCAAATTAGTTATGAAGAGAATATTCATTCTCATGGGTTTGTATGCTTTGTTGTGGCATACAAGCTGCCAACCGGAAAAAGCAGTAAAAGAAGAGGAGACTAAGTTTTTAGTAACCAGTCCTTTAAAAAAAGACACCTTAATTACGAAGGAATACGTCAGCCAAATCCGCGCCATCAGTCATATTGAGATAAGAGCCCTGGAAAAAGGGTATTTAGAGAAAATCTTTGTAGACGAAGGGCAATCTATTAAAAAAGGGCAACTGATGTTCCAGATTATGCCCACCATGTACCAGGCTGAACTACAAAAAGCGCAGGCCGAAGCTAGTTTTGCCCAAATTGAATACCAAAATACCAGCACGTTGGCCTCTAGCAACGTCGTATCGCCCAACGAACTGGCTATGGCAAAGGCCAAACTAAACAAAGCAAAGGCGGAAGTTTCTTTAGCCAAAGTGCATTTAGGATTTACCCAAATCAGAGCGCCATTCAACGGCATTATGGACCAATTTCAGGTACGGTTAGGCAGTTTGGTTGACGAAGGTGATTTGCTGACGACGCTATCGGACAATAGCCAGATGTGGGTTTATTTTAATGTACCAGAAGCGGAATACCTGGATTACAAAACCACCTTGAAAAGTAATAACATAACAAAAGTTAAGCTGCTGATGGCCAACCATCAGGTGTTTGAGTACCCGGGAGAGGTAAAAACCATTGAAGCCGATTTTAACAACGAAACGGGTAATATCGCCTTTCGGGCAACCTTTCCCAACCCCAAAGGGCTTTTGCGGCACGGCGAAACCGGTAATATTCTCATGGAGATACCGATGAAAAGTGCGCTGCTTATTCCGCAGAAAGCCACCTATGAGGTGCTGGACAAAAAGTATGTGTACGTGGTAGATAAAAATAATGTGATACGGTCGCGGGAAATTACCGTCGCCGCCGAATTGCCGCACCTATTTGTGGTGCAGAAAGGCCTTGCTCCAAATGATAAAATTCTGCTGGAAGGCTTACGCCTGGTAAAGGAAAACGAAAAAATACACACCAAATTCGTGGGGCCTAAATCTGTCATGTCGCAGTTAGAATTACATGCGGAATAATTAAATCTCCTAAAAAACAGAAGACATGTTTAGTAAATTTATACATCGGCCCGTATTCGCCATTGTAATATCGGTCATGATTGTTTTTGTGGGAGGCTTGGCGATCAAGAAGTTGCCTATTTCCCAATTCCCGGATATTGCCCCTACTACCGTTAATATTTTTATTGCTTATCCCGGCTCCAGTGCCGATGTATTGGTGCAATCTACGCTCATTACCCTGGAACAGGCTATTAATGGTGTGGAGGGGATGCGGTATATCGCCTCGGATGCCACCAGCGCTGGTGAGGCTACCCTAAGGATAATCTTTGAACCGGGTACCGATCCCAACGATGCGGTTATTCGGGTGAAAACGCGGGTAGATCAGGTAATGCCGCTCTTGCCCGAATTAGTGCAGCGGGAAGGGGTTGTGATTACACCCATTCAGCCCAGTATGTTGATGTATGTCAACCTGTATTCCAAGGAAAAGAGTATAGACGAAAAGTTCCTGTTCAACTACGCTACCGTTAAGATGATCCCGGAAATACAACGGATTAAAGGGGTAGCCAGGGCTCAAATATTGGGTAGCCGCCGCTATGCGATGCGCGTTTGGCTAAACCCGGATCGCATGCGGGCCTATAAGATCTCAGTAGAGGAAGTAATGGAAGCTTTGG
>JAQBNV010000329.1 GCA_028288395.1 Adhaeribacter sp.
CTTTTCTCGTGGCTTTTCCTTTCCATTACAAATTTAAAAATTAAACATTACATTTGCAGCTCTACCCGAAAAAATACTGGTAACCGGTGCCTCCGGGCAATTAGGCTCAGAATTAACCCTGGAACTTCGCAAAATTTACGGTGCAGCCAATGTCATTGCTTCCGATATTGCCATGCCGCCCCAAGGTGAGCTAACCGAATCGGGTCCCTTCGAAATATTAGATGTTTTAAACCGGCATAACCTCGCCGAAAAAGCCTACCGGCATAATATTACCCAGATCTACCACCTAACAGCTGTACTTTCGGCTACCGGCGAAAGCCGACCTAAGTTTACCTGGAAAGTGAACATGAAAGGCCTTGAAAATATTCTGGACCTGGCCACCGAAAAAGGCATTGCCAAGATTTACTGGCCTAGTTCTATTGCGGTTTTCGGCCCCAATACCCCCGCCAGCAAACATCGCAGCACACCATCATGGACCCCAACACCGTATATGGCATCAGCAAGCAAACCGGCGAGCGCTTTTGTGAATATTATGCCCACCGCTATAAAATGGACGTGCGCAGCCTGCGTCACCCGGGTTTAATTGGTTACAAAGCCCTACCGGGAGGCGGCACCACCGATTATGCCGTGGATATTTACCACAAGGCAGTTGCCAGCCAGCCTTTTACCTGTTACCTGGAGGCAGACACTTACATGCCCATGATGTATATGCCGGATGCCCTGAAAGCCACCCTGGATTTAATGCACGCGCCGGCCCAGAATATTACCATCCACTCTTCGTATAACCTGGCGGCCATGAGTTTTTCGCCGGCCGAAATAGCGGCTTCTATTCAAAAACTGGTGCCGGATTTCCAGATTACCTACGCGCCCGATTTCCGGCAGCAGATTGCCGACTCGTGGCACCGGAGCATCGACGACACCCCTGCCTGCCAGGACTGGCAATGGCAACCGAAGTATGATCTGGACAGTATGACGGCAGATATGCTGGCGAATCTACGACTGCTGAAAGGATTGTAGGCAGTTATTAAGTATTAGTGGTTAGTTTTATACCGGGCGCTCGCTTCCTTTTACCATGCCAGGAAATTTATTCTTTAGGCCGGACAGGGGCAAAATAGTGTTAGTCCTTATATAAAATAAATCCGGTTAAAGCCGATTGCCTTATTTTATAATCCTCCGCTTAAGCCGATAGGCAGTATTTAATACCAAATCGCATGAACAAGGCGCCATACTGCATGTAACTTAAAGCCGGCAGGTTGTAAATGTGAAATGGTATTACTTGGACCTATAAATTTAGCCAGTTTTGAACTGGCAGGCTGTCCAAAACTTCCTTTCCGGTACATACCAGCTCGAAGCTGGCGCGAGCAGCTGTTAATTATTCTTACAAATCCCTTAACCTGACGGCTATGGTGAAAACACCATAGCCAATGCACCTTCCTTCACCGCATTTCAGAAATTAAAACATTTATTCCTTTAAATATTAGGAATCGTAAATCCTTTTTCTACATTTGTAGTGTACTATATAACTAATACACTAACCCATGCAAAAATGATACAAATAGAGAACCTGAGTTTTGGCTATTCTAAGCGGGCGATACTTTTTAAAGACCTGCATTTATCTTTGTCGAAAGGCCATATTTATGGCTTATTAGGTAAAAACGGGGCCGGTAAATCAACCCTGTTGAAAAACATAATCGGGCTGGCTTTTCCGTTTAAAGGGTCGGTGCATATTAATGGTTTAACGGTAGCCAACCGCTCGCCGCAGGTTCTCGAAAACCTGTATTTTATTCCGGAAGAAATTTATGTACCGGCTGTTACCGCGGCCAAGTTCGTCAGCAGCACGGCCGGCTTTTACCCGAATTTTAACGTAGCGGAATTTTACCAGTACCTGAAGGAGTTTGAAGTATACCGCGAAGCCGTCCTAGATAAATTGTCTTTCGGGCAGCAGAAAAAGGTAATGATTGCTTTTGGCCTGGCTACCAATACGCCGTTACTGGTGATGGACGAACCAACCAACGGCCTCGATATTCCATCCAAAGTGCAGTTCCGGAAAATTATTGCTTCGGCCCTGACCGAAGACCGCTGCATTATTATTTCTACCCACCAGGTCCGGGACCTGGATAGCCTGATTGATACGCTGGTGGTGTTGCATAACCAGGAAATTGTGCTGAACCTGGAACTCGACACCATCGCGGAAAAACTAACCTTTACTACGCTGCAAAACACCGAAGATTACGAAATTCTGTACGCCGAGGAAAATATCCGGGGCCAGCAGGTGATTATGCCCAACCACGAAGGCAATTACAGCAAAGTAGACATGGAATTATTATTTAATGCCATTATCAGCGGCAAAACAACTATCACGGACTATTTAAATAACCCAGTTTATGCAAAATCACTTTAGCCTTTCCCGCTTCGGCCGGCTCTTTCGGAAACATACCGCCGAGTATTTTAAAGCTTATTCTATGTCGTTGGTGGTATTATTAGGAGCATTAAGTTTATTTTTAGGGTTTGCGGCTTATACAACCCACGCACTGATAGCACCCCAGCAACAAGCCGTTTTATATTTTATTGGCCTCCTGGCCGCCGGTACCATATTTACCAGCAATGTATTTATAAATTTAAGTGACAAGAAAACGGCCATCGCCGCATTAACCTTACCCGCCTCGCACCTGGAAAAATTCCTGCTCGCCTGGCTTTATTCCTTTGTTATTTTTTTTATTATCTATACCCTGGCCTTTTACCTGATAGATGCCATTGTAATAAATATTGATAACAGCCGTGGTCAACCCCGGGTATTGTTTAATATTTTAAATAATGAAGACGAGGTTAATAAAATATTCTTTGTTTACATCTTCCTGCACGCCGTTGCGATCTGGGGCGCCGTCTACTTTCAGAAAATGCATTTTATCAAAACTGCCTTCACCCTTTTTCTTGCTATTGCGGCATTCGCCTTGTTCAATTTCGTTTTTATGGGAGCATTAATAGGCAAAGACATTCAGATGGCTATGCCGTTTGGGGCCATGGTTGTTAACGAAAAAGCTGATCAGTACCTGCATATAAGTTCCTGGGACACTCACCAAAGAATAATCATATTAACTTTTATATTGATGGCAGTGGCACTGTGGCTATCTAGTTATATGCGGCTAAAAGAAAAACAGGTTTAGAGAGGAAAGGGAAAATGGAATTCAGAAACAACGAAGCAATATACCTGCAGATTGCAGCCTATGTAAGCGAACATATTTTATTGGGCAAATGGCCCGCCGAACACAAAATTCCTTCGGTCCGGGATTTGGCCGTGACATTACAGGTTAACCCCAATACGGTTATGCGTACCTACGAATTTTTGCAGAACCAGGAGGTTATTTATAACAAAAGGGGTATCGGCTTTTTTGTAGCCTTTAACGGTAACAAAAAAGTGAAAGCTTTCCGGAAAGAGCGATTCCTGCAGCAGGATTTACCGGAATTCCTGCGGAATATGTACCTGCTGGATATTGATCCGGACGAGATTAAGATCCGCTACGAGCAATTCAAATCAGAACACTTCGGCATTAAACAAGACTAAAAACATTATGAAAAAAAGTAATATATTTTTATTAGTAGCGGTAATAATCTTACTGGCCTCGCTGGTAAGCTATAATACCACCCTGAAAGCCGAATATTTATCTGGTGCCCACCGAGACCCTTACCGGCATTTTAACACTTTTAATCTGAAAGGCTTTGATGAGATAGCGATAAATACCAATAACGGCGTTAATGTAAAGATTCAGCAAGGCAGCCACCAGGCAAGAATACTTAAACGGGAAACCGAAAACATAAAATTTAAACAAGTAGGCAAATTGCTAATGGTGGAAATAAATTATCCGGAAGACCGCAATAATTATTACGGACCGGAGCAGGTGGTAATAACCATGCCTATCTTAAAAGCTTTAAGAGCCGATACAACCCCCAGGGAGGTAAAAAAGCCGAAAGACCAGGAATGGGTTACCAATACTGCATGGTCTACTATAAAAATAACCGGATTTACCCAAGACAGTTTATTTATAAACCAGGACAAGATGACTACCGTAGAAATGACGGCCAATAAGCTGGCCTACTTACATGCCATTACCGGTCAAAATCCCGGTAGCGCGTCGAGCCTGCACCTCGATAAAAATAATACCATCGCCCGGGCAATTCTAGACATCCGCAATAACAGTGAGTTGACGCTAAAGAATATATTTATCCCGCAACTTACCTACCAATTCTCTGACAGTGCCAAAGTTAATTTTTCGGGTGCGGCGCTGGCCATTCTGAAGAAATAAACCTCTTTACCACGAAATAAAACATGCGCGAGCGCCGGCCGGTCTTTGAATCGGCCGGCACTTTTGGTTTTGCCTGCGTTTTAGCTTTTTACGCGAATTTCGGTTATCCTTCCTTCCCATATATCCGTTAGAGCCAAAGGTTACTTTCTTTAGTAGGTATGATTGTAAATGCGGTTCCGGAAGGGTGGGAAATAATTTACCAGCAGGCCCACGCGTTGTTGGCGGCGCAGGTAGCTTTTGCCTGGCGCATCTCCGACCGGCCTGCCCGGTGGGTAGACACCCTGGCCGCCATTGCCCAACACGACGACGGGCAGAAATTCTGGGCCGGCAAAAATGGCCTGACGCCCGCCGGAGCCCCGGCAAATTTTACCATGCTGCCCTTTTCGCTGGCGCAGGCTACTCAGGTAATGACCGAAGCTCGCTACCAGGGCCGGTGGCGCTGCCTGCTTACCTCCATGCACCTTTCTTTTTTGTACGAAGAACTGCGCGGCCAGAATTTCAAGACAGATGCTTTCCTGGATGAGCAACTGGAAAACCAGAAGCAATGGCGCAAGGAGTTGAAAATAAATAAAGAAAAAGCCCGGCAGGCTTATGACCTCATGCAATGGTGCGATCGCTTATCGCTTATTTTGTGCCGCAGCCAGTTACCCGAAGCCGAACGCACCCTGGAAGTAAGCAAAGGTCCCGATGGGGTACAATACCATGTCATTCAGCAAAAAGATGGTTTGATTAAAGTAAACCCCTGGCCATTTGAGCCTAAAAATTTCACCGTTTCGGTAGAAGCATCATACCTGACTCAACTGCAATTTACCGATGAAAACGAGTTAACCACCGCCCTGGAAAAAGCGCCTATCCGGGAAAAATACTGGGAAATAGCAAAGTGAAAAAATAACCTTTTTACAATTAGTTTGGCTTTTTAGTGTTCATATCATACCGGCTGTTTATATTTATACTGGTTTATACCGCCTTTTATCCCGGCGGTATGGCCCCACGAACTAAACCCAGTGATAGCCTGTTAGCAGGATGAGCCGCTTATCAGCCATCGCTGAAAGCAGGCACCATTTTGGAGATAAGCTTATTCTGTGAAAATAAATTTTAAATTATACTTAGTGGCAGTGTTGGGCTTGCTGCAGATTATATTGCCTGCCTGTACCAGCAACAGCCATTTAACTACCCAGGCACCGGACGCACAGGTATCGGCTCCGCCGGCAATTGCGCCTAAACTCTCTACCGTAACTGTTCCAATTTCTTTTGGCATACAGGCGCTGGCCGAAAAACTGAACCAGGAAATTGCGGGCGTACTGTATAAAGACGATAACCTGGAAGACGATAATCTGAAAGTAACCGTGGTAAAAGCCGGCAACCTAAGCCTGCAAGCCAACGGAAATAAAATTTATTTAAGCATGCCTCTGCGGGTATCGGCCACCGGCCGCTGGATTTGGGAAGCCTGCAAAGTATGTCCGCGGTTGCAGAAAACCGAAAGCACCGCCTTCGACCTGGTAGTAAACAGCGAGAGCCAGTTGGCCTTTACCGAAGATTACCAGGTTAAATCGACGAGCGTTAGTGATTTTGAATGGGGCAGCACCAAACCGGTTATTACCTTAGGGCCGCTTAAAATTGGCCTGGCCCGCTTTATCGAGCCGGCACTCCGGGCCCAGATGCAAGCCTTAACCGCCCAACTCGACCGCGAAATACAGAGCCGGATTAAAATAAAGAATTACGTGCAGCAAGCCTGGGTACAGGTGCAGCAACCTATTCCGCTGAACAAGGAACTGGATGCCTGGCTTACCATTACGCCCCAAGCCATCCGGGTGTCGCCGTTAACGGCCAGCAACGGTAATTTTAATTTACAAATTGGCCTGAGCTCTTTTCTGCAAACCGTAACCAACGGCAAGCCCAATATTCAACCTAATTTAACACTCCCGCCGTTGGTAACTGACAACCAACTGGTAAACGAGGTGCAGATTGGTTTGATGGGGGAAATTTCTTATGCCCACGCTACCCAAATACTGAAAGAACAAATGGTTGGCCAGCAGTTTACGTTTTCGAAAGGCAAAGACCAGATTACCGTTCACGACGTGGCCCTATCGGGTAGCGGCGATAAACTGGTGGTAATGCTGGACGTTACCGGTACCACCAAAGCGGGCCTGTTTACCCGGAACATCGCGGGCAAAATATTCCTGAAAGGTATCCCCTACCTGGATGCCCAAACCAACAGCATCCGGGTGCGGGACGTAGATTACGACCTCGATACAAAAGACCAATTATTAAAAGCCGCCAACTGGCTGGCCAAAAACCACTTTGCCCAAACGCTCGAAGACCAGATTAGCCTGCCCTTTAAATCCCAACTGGCTGCCGCCCACCAGCTCCTGCAACAAAACCTGGATCAGGCCAGCCAATTAAACCAATCGGTGCAGCTAACCGGGCAGATTACCGAAATGGTACCGGACGCCATCTACCTGACACCGACTTCGATCAAAGCCCGGGTAAATGCCAAAGGCACCCTGGCCGCCCGGATTAGTCTTTAGCATTTTGCAATATCAGTCTATTATCTGCCGGAGGATTAAATAAATCGCATATACTTAGATAACAGACACACAAATTCAAGTACCCCAAAGTTGTCATTCAGAAGGAACCTATTGGGTTAGCCGCTTAATATGTTCCTCCAGGAATCCTGGGATTCCCAGAATAACAACTCTAAGTTCCGGGGAACAAAAACCCTTATCCTAACTAATAGAGCGAATTCATTAAAGTACTGATAGTATAAATATTAAATCAAAAGAGTCCTCCGGAACATCCGGAGGGCTCTTTTGATTTATTCCCTAATGGCCAGGGTGCTAATTTCAGGCCGAAAGTAAAATATTGCTTTCGCTAAAAATTTACAATGACAAAGGCTTTTGGCCG
>JAQBNV010000307.1 GCA_028288395.1 Adhaeribacter sp.
GCCCTTGGTATCTTTAAAATCATAACGATTCTGGATTTCTTTTTTTACCGTATTAATGGCATTTTCCAGGGTTTGCGGGTCAACTTTACTCACAATATCAAAAGAGGCCATAAAATTTGCGTTTTAAAAATTAGTTTTAAAAAATGTATACACGTGCAAAACGGCATAAAGTTAGCGTTTTAAGGAAAGATTCAACCAGGATTTAACCCATCCGGCAAAAAAACTTCAACCCCGGAAAACTTAAAACCAGCCGCCGGAGCATCTGGCTGGCCAGATTATAAGATTTAGAAAAAAAACTAACCAGAATATTAAACGGATTTACTTCCTACTGCGATGAAGATAATTGCGCCCCATACGGCGGCTGACTTCCGGAAATATTATCGTTTGCGCTACGACGTCCTACGGGCACCGTGGCAGCAACCACCCGGCAGTGAAAAAGCCGACGATGATGTCACGGCTACGCATGCGTTAATGCTAAACGATGCCGGGGCGGCCGTTGGCGTTTGCCGCCTGCACCTGGCATCGACCGCCGAAGCCCAAATCCGGTTTATGGCCATTCACCCGGATTACCAGGGCCAGGGTTTAGGCAAAATATTGCTGCATTATTTAGAAGAAAAGGCACGCCTGCAGGGAGCCCGTTTTATTACCTTGCAGGCGCGCGAGGCAGCCGTGACGTTTTACCAAAATTGCGGTTACACGGTAATGGCCCAAACCCATTTGCTGTACGGAAGCATCCAGCACTACCAGATGCGCAAAGCGTTAATCTAAAAAATATTGGTTATTGATTTTCCCGGCGCCGCATGGGCATGGCATCGATAATATAAAAAATGGCCCCGGGTTTAATTACTGCCGGCGCCCGGTATTTTTCGCCGCCATCTTTCCCAATCAGAATAATCGCGAATTCATCAAATTTAATTTTATATTTTTCGCGTAACACCTCGGGTTTGGGCAGGTTATCGATTTTGGCCGGGCTGGCATTTACCTGGTTGCCCACCACGCCCAGCACCACCAAGTCGCGGGCGGCAAGCTCCTGTTCGGCTTGTTTCAGCAGTTCGTGCTGCCGTTGCCACCGGGCATCGGCGGCCGTACCAGCAAATACCATTACTACCCGCTTTTGCCATTTAAGCGGTTGTAGCGATTGCATCATAGATTGGTTTAGCGGTTTGTTTTGGGCCTGAATCTGGCCGGCGCCTAATCCCAGAAAAAAAACTACCAGCCAGGTTAAAAGTTTGTGCTTTTTCACAATATTCTGAGAGATAAAAGTGGGTCCCGTTTTCTCCTAAACCGGTTTGCCCGGCTACCCGTTGGGTGCGCCGCTCGCGTACTTCGTGCCGGATTAAAAAGGCCAGCCACAGCAACGCGATAAACAGGTAAGGAGATAAGATATTAATATATAAAAATTTGCGGTGCGTGGTATGCCGGTGCTCGCCTGATAAAAAATAATTCAGCAGAAACCCAGACGAAATAAGCAGCAGCGGCGAAGTTAAAATGACCATCAGGTGGGTACCCCACCAGTTTTCGTACACAAACACCAGCGTCATGCACGATAGGGCCACCGCCAAACTACTAAATGCACCCAGAAAAGCCATTTTGGGGTGCGAAAACACAAATACAAACGACAAACCAGTTTGCAACAGAAACAGGAGAGCCAGCAGACTCATTGCCAGCCCAAAAACCACCTGTTCGCCGGCCAGGTGCGTAAACTTCATAAGCAAACCCACCAGTGCCAGCATCCCCGTCAGGAGCAGCGCCGACCGGAAAGCATGCAGAAACAAGGCCAGCTTTAAATTGATAGCGGCCTTCAGGCTTACTTTCTCCGGCGCGAGTGGTTTCATGGGGTTTAATTGCCCACCAGCAGGTAATTTTTTTACATCTCAACCTAAAATAATAATACAATCTTTATTACGCAATAAACAATATAATGATTTTGCACCATAACCATTAAGGAAAGTAAATAGTAAAGCACAAAAAGAATTATCTTTGCGTTTTATTTAGAGAACTCCGATACCCTTGAAAATTAAAGACTTCCTGGCGCTTTACCGTCGCGATGCCCTGGTAAATACGGTGGCCGAACGGTTAAAATCAGACCCCGCCTTTCATATACAGCTTAAAGGATTGGTAGGCAGCCTCGATGCCGTACTGGTGGCGGCCGTAGCCGGCCTGCTCGACGATGCCCACCACCTGGTTATTCTGCACGACAAAGAAGAGGCCGCTTACTTTCATTCGGATTTGCAAAACCTCTTCGACGGCGAGAAAGACACCTTGCTGTTTCCGTCGTCGTACAAGCGCCCTTATTCTTTTGACGAAACCGAAAACGCAAATATTCTCATGCGGGCCGAGGTGCTGAACCTGCTGAACAATAAAACCGGTAAAGGTATGATCATCGTGACCTACCCGGAGGCGCTCACCGAAAAAGTTATAAATAAAAAGTCGCTCGTCGAAAACACCCTGGGCGTGAAGGTAGGCGAAAAGCTCGATACCAACTTTCTGAACGAAATGCTAACTGAATACGATTTCGAACGCACCGATTTTGTGTATGAGCCTGGCCAGTTTGCCATCCGGGGCGGCATTGTGGATATATTTTCTTACGCCAACGACCTCCCCTACCGCATCGAACTATTCGGCGACGAAATAGAAAGTATCCGGTCGTTTAATCCGCACACGCAGCTTTCCGTGGAAACCAAAACGCAGGTGTCGATTGTGCCCAACGTCCAAACAAAACTGTTGCATGAATCCCGCGAACCGCTGCTCGATTTTATCTCGGCCAATACCAAAATCTGGTTTAAAGATGCGCGGCAGGCTTTTGACGTCATCGACGAATCGTTCGACAAAGCAGTACAGGCTTTCGACTATTTGATGCTCACGAGCGGCGGCACCCAGGTAGTTTCTAAACCCGAAGATTTATTTCAGAATGCCAAATCTTTTAAAAAACTGCTCGATAACTTTGTGACGGTGGAGTTTGGCAAGCGTTTTCATTTTAAAAACAGCGAGGTAGTCCAGTTCGAGATAAAACCGCAGCCTTCGTTTAACAAAGACTTCAAACTGCTGGTAAGCAACCTGCACGAGAACCAGTCGCACAACCTGGTGAATATTATCGCCGCCGATTCGCCGCGCCAGGTCGATCGCTTAACCACTATTTTCGACGAACTGGATCACGACGTAAAATTCCAGCACCTGCCCATTTCGCTGCGCGAAGGATTTATTGACGACAATACCAAAATAGCCCTCTACACCGACCACCAGTTATTCGAGCGCTATTACCGCTACAAAACAAAAGAGAAGTTCTCGAAAAGTAAAGCCCTGACCCTGAAAGAACTGCGGGCGCTGCACCCCGGCGACTACGTAACCCACGTCGATTATGGCATCGGACGCTTTGCCGGTCTCGAAAAAGTAGATGTGGGCGGCCGCATGCAGGAAGCCATCCGGCTGGTGTACCGCGACGACGATTTACTCTACGTGAGTATTCACGCGCTGCACAAAATAAGCAAATATACCGGCAAAGAAGGCACCCCGCCCACTATGAGCAAGCTGGGCTCGCCGGAGTGGGAAAACAAAAAATCACGGGTTAAGAAAAAGGTTAAAGATATAGCCGAAGAGCTGATTAAACTCTATGCCAAGCGCAAGAGCGCGCCTGGTTACGCTTACTCCCGCGATGGCTTTTTGCAGGCCGAACTCGAATCGTCGTTTATTTACGAAGATACCCCTGACCAGGGCAAAGCCACCGAAGACGTAAAGGCCGACATGGAACAACCGCACCCCATGGACCGCCTCGTGTGCGGCGACGTGGGCTTCGGCAAAACCGAGGTAGCTATCCGGGCGGCCTTTAAGGCGGCCTGCGACGGCAAACAGGTGGCGGTGCTGGTGCCTACCACCATCCTGGCCATGCAGCATTACAAAACCTTCCGCGACCGCCTCGAAAAATTCCCGGTGAACGTGGAGTTTATCAACCGCTTCAAGACGGCCAAAGACATCAAAGAAACCCTGAAGCGCGTAGCCGAAGGAAAAACCGAAATATTAATCGGCACGCACCGCATCGTAAGCAAAGATGTGAAGTTCAAAGATCTGGGCCTGATGATTATTGATGAAGAGCAGAAATTCGGCGTAAAAACGAAAGAGCGGCTGAAGGAAATGCGCATAAATGTCGATTCGCTTACCCTCACGGCTACGCCTATCCCGCGCACATTGCATTTCTCGATGATGGGCGCCCGCGATTTATCGGTTATTGGCACGCCGCCGCCTAACCGCCAGCCGGTGCAAACCGAACTGCACGTTTTCGACCAAACCATTATCCGGGATGCCATTATGCAGGAACTGAAAAGGGGCGGCCAGGTATTTTTTGTGCACAACCGGGTAAGCGATCTTGAGGAAATGGCCAACATGATTTTAAAATTGGTACCGGACGCCCGCGTTTCCTACGCGCACGGCCAGATGGACGGCGAGAAACTGGAAAAACGCATGATGAAGTTTGTGGAAGGCGAATACGATGTATTGGTTTCGACAAATATTATCGAATCGGGACTGGATATTCCCAATGCCAATACCATTATTATCAATCGGGCGCACATGTTTGGCCTTTCCGATTTGCACCAGATGCGCGGTCGCGTGGGCCGCTCAAATAAAAAAGCGTATTGCCTGCTACTCACCCCGCCGGTATCGGGCTTACCATCGGATGCCCGGAAACGGTTGAGCACCCTGGAAGAATTTTCGGATTTGGGCGATGGGTTTAAAGTAGCCATGCGGGATTTAGATATCCGGGGTGCCGGCAATTTGCTGGGCGGCGAGCAGAGCGGCTTTATCAACGATCTTGGTTTTGAAATGTACCACCAGATTCTGGACGATGCCGTGAAAGAACTGAAAGAAACCGAATTCCGGGATTTATTTCTAAAAGGACCAGATCTAAAGGATTTAATAGACCAGGTGCGCGAATGCAATATTGAAACCGATATGGAAATATTAATTCCGGATAGCTACGTAGCCAATATTTCGGAACGCTTAAACCTGTACAGCAAACTCGACCGGGTAAAAGACAAAGAAAGCCTCGATAAAATCCAGAGCAGCATTACCGACCGGTTCGGACCGCTGCCGCCGGAAGTAGTGCAACTCGTTGACATTGTAAAACTACGGTGGGAAGCCCAAAAGCTAGGGTTCGAAAAACTTACCATCAAAAAAGAAATTATGCGGGGCCACCTGCCCGCCCAAAACAATGAGCGGTATTTTCAGGGCGAAACCTTTGGTAAAATATTAAAATACGTGCAGCAGCACGGGCGTACCTCGCGCCTGAAAGAGGCCAAAGACAAACTGCAGGTAATATTTGACAATGTTGATTCGGTGGGGAAAGCCAAAGCAATATTCGAAACTATTTTGCTTTAAGATATCCCGGTAACGGCTGCCTGACCGAAACTAATTTCATTCAGGCCGTCGTTACCGGAATATTTTGGCTTAAAGAATATTCTTTTCATCTGGCTAACAGGAACGCAGCCAGGTTTTAGCCTCTTCCACGCTGTAAAAGGTGCGGACAAAACTTTCTTTCGTATG
>JAQBNV010000342.1 GCA_028288395.1 Adhaeribacter sp.
TTTATCACGCCAATTACCTTTCCTTTCTTCTTAAGGCCATCCGCTAACCATTCATCCCATATTATTTCTTTACCCAAAGCTCTTTCGGGGGTACCAAATCCTAAATCTTTTACGGCTGTTTCGTTCAGGATAAAAGCCTGCTGCTCGTCGGTGGCAATATTTTTGGAAAAAGGTCGGCCCGCTACTACTTCCATCTTCAGCGCAGCGATATAATCATAATCGACAGTAAACATACTGATGCCCGTCTGAGATTTATGGCCAGGGAGTTCGATGCCGTCGCCGGCTACCAGGCCGCCCGGATCGCCGTAGGAAGCGCTAACCGCCAGAATAGCCGGATTACGCAGCAATTCGGTTTTAAAAGGTTCGTAGCCACTTTTTGCTTTTTCGCCGGGCAAGCCTATGACAGCAGGCACCGACATCACCAGTGTCTGTTCCTTATTAAAGCCTAAATTTTTCTGTTGGAGGAAATTTAGCTGCCGGTATACCATAGTGGTAGCTGCCATCAAAACCACCGAAATTACAAACTGGGCAATCACCAAGCCTTGCCGCAACGCCGACAAACGGTAGCCGCCGGAAGCAGATGTACTTTTTAACACCGCAATGGGCCGAAAAGCAGATAAAAAGAACGCTGGATACAAACCCGCCAGCAAGCCCACCGGCAGGCTCGCCAGCAACAGTCCTAAACCCAGCATTAATTCTGACCGGTAATCCAGGCTAAGCGACTCGCCGGATAATTGATTAAAGTAAGGCAACGTAAATGCTACGATGGGAATGGCCAAGGCAAAAGCAATTAACGTTAAGAGCATGGATTCGCCCAGAAACTGCCGGATGAGTTGGCTGCGATAGGCGCCTATTACTTTGCGCACCCCTACTTCGCGGGCCCGTTTTAAGGAGCGGGCCGTAGCCAGGTTCATGAAATTAAAGCAAGCAATAACCAGAATAAAAACCGCAATAACCGCAAAAGCATACACGTAATTAATATTCCCCCGTTCCGGCTGGTCAAATTCCAGGTGCGAGGAGCGCAGATAAATATCTTTTAACGGTTGCAAATGCAGGGTATACACTACCCCGTCTTTTTTGGTGATAGGGGCGATATTTTTTTGGATGTAATGGTCCAGTTTTGCTTCAAACGCCCGGGGCTCGCTGCCTTCTTTCAGCAACAGGTAGGTATAAAATTGCTGCCAGTTCCAACTGTTAATCCGTTCGCCAAAGGTTTGTTTATCTATAACGGCCAGAAAATGCAGTTTTAAATGAGTAGGATTAACTGGCGCAGCCAGTACGCCCGAAATCTTTGTTTTATTCTTGTTTATCGTAATCACCTGGCCGATAGGATCTGTCCGGCCAAAGTACTTCTGCGCCATTGCTACGGATATAATAACCGAACCGGGGTCTTTTAAGGCCGTTTGAGAATCGCCGGCGCGAAGCGGCAAATCCAAAATCTGTAAGATGACAGCGTCAGCCAGAAAAAACTTATCCTCGTAAAATTTATTCTGCCCATATTCAACCAGCATATTGGGGGCCAGGAACAGGCGGAAAGCCTGCTCTACTTCCGGAAAATCTTTATTTAAAGCGGGGGTTAAAGCGGGGGCGGTTACGCTGTACCAACTCTCCCGGTCTTCATGGCTCGATTGGCTTATCAGGCGGTAAGTGCGATCGTGGTGCGGATGGTGGATGTCGTAGCGGAGCGACGTGCGTACGTACAGAAAAATGAGCAGGCAGCAGGCTGTACCTATTGCCAGCCCGGCAATATTCAGAAAAGAATATAATTTGTGTCGGACTAAATTCCGGAGAGCAAGTTTAAGATAGTGGGCCAGCATAATATTTTAAATAAAGGTTGCTCAAATCAGTTAGGAACAGGATGTTCATATTGGCTATTTTTTACCTGCTAAAGAGGTATTGAATCCGCAGCCTGCCGTTTCTGACCTTACTCACTCCGCAAGGATTTAACCGGATTAGCTACCGCCGCCCGTACCGCCTGGAAACTGACCGTAAACAAGGCAATCAAAACCCCCAAACCGCCAGCCAGCGCAAATATTCCCCAACCTAAATCGATGCGATAAGCAAAATCCTGGAGCCAGTGGTGCATGGCGTACCAGGCCAGCGGAAAGGCAATAACAGCCGCCATCAAAACCAGCTTCAGGAAATCTTTGGAGAGCATGACTACAATGCTCTGGATACTGGCCCCCAACACCTTCCGGATGCCAATTTCTTTGGTGCGTTGCTCGGCGGCAAAAGTGGCCAGCCCGAATAAACCCAGACAACCAATAATTATAGCCAGGGCTGCACCCAACAGAAAAATAGTTTCCCGGATTTTATCTTCGCGGTAAAACAAATCCCACTGGCTGTCCAGGAAATGGTATTCGAATAAATGGTCCTGGTCAATAGTATGCAGCACCGCTTCCATTTGTTTGATGGTCTCGCTCAGGTTGGCGGCATTAACCCGGGCCGTGAAATAATCAATATTATGAATTGGATTTTTCTGATAAGCCAGCACCATGGGCGCCAGCGGTTCGCGCAACGACTGAAAGTTGAAATCCTTTACAATACCAATAACCCGGAGCCTGATAGGCTTTTCTACGGGATAAAAGCTACCCGTAAAATTGGTGGACGGAATCTGGATCATTTGTTCCGACGGCTCGGTGATGCCCAGTTCCCGCGCTGCCGTTTGGTTCAGCAAAACCGCTGACGAATCGGCCAGACTGCCGGCTCTAAAGTTCCGGCCTTTTAGCAGTTGTATTTCGTAGGTTGGCAAAAAGCGGTCGTCCACGCCTAAATAAAACATTTCGTGGGCCGAGGTGGGCGCAGTGTTGCCGGGGGTCACTTTAACTTTAGGCAAATTTTTCCATTCGCCGGGCACCCGCGAACTCACCGTTACCCCTTTTATCTGCGGAATTTTAGCGAATTCATTTTTAATCGTTTCGGCCCCCTGCCGCACCTTACCGCTGTTAATATCTACCACCAGCAACTGGCTTTTGGTAAAGCCCAGGTCTTTGGTACTCACATATTTTATTTGCCGGTAAACCACCAGCGTAGCCACTATCATTACAATCGTAACCGAGAACTGCAACACCACCAGAAACTGCCGCAGCGAAATACTTTCCTGCCCAACCGGAATTTTATTTTTAAATAATACCAGGGGCTTTAACCGCGACTGAAACAAGGCCGGATACATCCCGGATAAGCCGCCCACTAAAAGCATAATAAAAGCCATACCCAGCCAAATCCGGTAATCGGTGGTTAACCCCAGGTTCAATTTTTTCTCGGTGAAAGCATTAAAATACGGCAGCAAGAGTTTAACCAGCGCCAAAGCAAATACCAGGGAGATAAAAGTGGTTAAGAAGGCTTCAGCCATAAACTGACCGGCCAGGTTTTTGCGTGAAGCACCAATCATTTTGCGTACGCCAATTTCTTTCGCCCGCTTGGAGAACAGCGCGGTGGTTAAATTCATGTAGTTAATGCAGGCCAGCAGCAGCACAAACAAGGCAATCAGCGAAAAAACGTAGATGTAGGTCAGGCTACCGGTTTTGCCCAAAGTGCCTTCTATGCCGTCGGAGTTAAAATGGACTTCTTTTAAAGGTTGTAAAGTTAAATGGCGCTTATCTTTGTTTTCGGGGCTGCGGTTAGCTGCCACCAACTGGTTTAATTTGGCAGTAACCGCCTTTGGATTGGCCTTTCCATCTAATAATAAATAGGTATAAAAATCATTCGAGTCCCAGTCCTTGCTAAAACTTTCGTTTACAATGGTGGCTTCGGAGCACAGCAGGTTGAAGGAAAACTGCGAATTGACCGGGAAATTCTTCAGAACGCCGGTTACCAGAAAAGGCGTCGGGTCGCTGTCGATTTTTACGCTTTTGCCCAGCGCGTGGGTGGTACCGAATAATTTCAGGGCAGTTTCTTCGGTAATTACCATGGTATGCGGCGCCTGTAAAGCGGTCTGCCGATTTCCCTGCCGCATTTCGAAATCAAATATTTGCAGGAAGCCGGGGCTGCTGATCCAGAAATCTTCGTAAAAAATTTTGGCGCTGTTGGGCGGTGAAATATTAACGCGGCCCAAAGCCACCAGCCGGACCGCATTTTTTACTTCGGGTAAACTGGCCTGGGCGCCAGCCGAAACCTGGTAACCGGCGCCGGCCAGTTTCGTTTCTTTGCCTTCGGGCGTGGTGCGGTGCTCTACCAGTCGGTAAATATTACCGGCTTGCTGGTGAAAGCGGTCGAACGTGACTTCATCAAAAATATAGAGGGCAATCAGCAGAAAACTGGTTAACCCAATGGTGAGTCCCACTACATTTATAAAAGAAAATATTTTATTTCTCCGGATGTGGCGCCAAGCCGTTTTAATATGATTTTTAAGCATGGTAGTGGTTTTAACAGCATTAAAAATTAATATTTATTCCGTCCGTAAACTCTTAACCGGGTTGGCTACCGCGGCTTTTATGGCCTGTAAACTAATTGTGAGTAAAGCGATTAAAAGCGCTAAGACGCCTGCTAAAACAAATACCCACCAGCCCATCTCAACCCGATAAGCAAAATCTTGGAGCCAGCGGTGCAGGCCGTACCAGGCCAGCGGCCAGGCTAGAATATTAGCTACCAGTACCAGCGCCACAAAATCTTTCGAAAGCAAGCCTACAATATCAAAAACAGAAGCCCCTAAAACTTTGCGAACACCAATTTCTTTGGTGCGCTGTTCGGCCATGAAAGCTGATAAACCATATAACCCCAAGCAGGAAATAAAAATGGCCCATAGCGCAAACACATTAAAAATATTGCCCATGCGTTGCTCGCTCTGGTAAAGCTTGGCAATATCCTCGTCGAGAAAGTTATAAGTAAATGGAAAGGTTGGATTTAGGGTCTGGCTTATATTTTTTAAGGCCTGGATGGCACTTTCGATATTTCCGGGCGTGGTGCGTACTACTACCGTTCCGCCCTGCCTGTTAAAGCGTAAAATCAGGGGTTCAATCGCATGTTGCATGGGTTTAAAGTTAAAGTCCTGCACCACCCCGATAATAGTACCTTTCACGTTATTTAATGCAAGCGATTTTCCTACTGCTGTGGCTGCCTCCATCCCCATGATGCGCAAAGCAGTTTCGTTTACGATGTAATTGGCCGTGTCCGATTTTAAGACATTCGAAAAGCTCCGGCCACGCAACAGCTTCATATTAAAGACCGAAATAAAATTTTCGTCTACTGCCATATCCGGGAAAACCGGTTGGGCTTGCGGATCTTTTCCTTCCCAATATACATTTATAGAACCGGTAATGAGGTTGGTAGGTAAATCAGATACAATGGTAAACGCACTGGTAAGTGGGTCTTGGCTTAATGTGGTTTTAAGGGCTTGTTGTTTAGGCCATAGCTCGCCAGTAATGGGGGTATAAACCAGGTTTTCTTTATCAAAACCTAAATGTTTGTTCTGGATATAGTATAGTTGCTGGTATACCACGGCCGTGCCAACCAGCAGTATAATAGATACTACAAACTGCGTTATCACTAAAGTATTGCGGAAAAGAACATTACCGGCCCCTACCTTTACTTGCCCTTTTAAAACATCTATTGGCAGAAAACCGGATAAAAATAAAGCCGGATAGCTACCGGAAAGCAGGCCGGTTACCAGCGCAATACCCAGCAGACCAACCAAGAATTTTACATCCCAGAAATTTATAGCTAGGTATTTACCCGTTAGGTTATTAAATGCCGGCAGTAACGTTACGACTAGAATAATTGCCAGCAACAGGGCCAATATTGAAACAACAGTAGATTCGCCTAAAAATTGCCAGATAAGCTGGTCGCGTCGTGCACCAATCACTTTACGCAAACCCACTTCTTTGGCCCGGCGGGCCGATCGGGCCGTGGTCAGATTCATGAAGTTGATACAAGCTACGGCCAGCATAAAGAGTGCTACTACTAAAAATATTTGCACGTACTGGATGCTGCCACTGCCAGGAACATCGCGCAATAAATTATTAGAATGCAAATGAATGCGGCTTACTGGTTGTAACTGGAAAGTTACCTGCATCTTATCTAAATGCTGTTTAAAAATGCGGGTTACCTGCTTATTTAGCTTTTGTAAGGCTGCATCAGAAGAAACCGTGTTTTCGTGGAGTTGCACATAAGTGTAAAAGTTAAAGTTACCCCAGCGGTTTTCTTCTAAATCCTGGTTGCTCCGGGCTATAAAAGCGAGGGGCAGGATAAAATCAAATTGCAAATGCGAATTGGCTGGAACGTTAGCTAAGATGCCGGTTATTGTAAAATCATCCTGGTTGTCTTTGCGGATGATCTGGCCTAGGGCCTCTGTTTTACCAAAGTATTTCTCGGCCATTGCTTCAGTAATTAATATACCATCTGGACGGTGCAGCGCCGTTTTAGGATTTCCTTGCAGGAGCGGAAATGAAAATAATTCCAGAAAGCTGGCATCTGCAAAAAACACGTGCTTTTCTTCAAATTTTCGCGTACCTACACTAAATAAATTGGTAGAACTAATTAGCCGGACTGTATTTACTGCCTCGGGCAGTTGGGCTTTTAGTGCCGCCGCCATGGGCGCGGTACTCACCGCTGCTTTAATATCCGGCGTCGTGCAAGTAATACGATACAAGTTATCTGCCTGGGCGTGAAAGCGGTCATAGCTTAGCTCGTCCTGCACCCACAGCAGGATAAGAATGCTACAAGCCATGCCAATCGCTAAGCCAAAAATATTAATGGCCGAAAGAGCCTTGTGGCGCCACAGGTTGCGAAGGGCGATTTTAAAATAATTCTGAAACATAAAAGCAGGCAATAAAGATCCGGGGAAGCGCCACCCGGTGCCTCCTGAACTAAACAAACAAGTACACAGATATGATTTTCAGGATTTTTAACCTGATTGAATATTTACCTAAACTGAAAACTGCTCGCGCACATTTTCCATCACCACTTCTCCGTCGAGCAGCCGGATAATGCGGTGCGCATAACGGGCATCGTGCTCGGAGTGCGTTACCATAATTACCGTGGTACCGGCTTCGTTCAGCTCCGTCAAAAGTTCCATTACTTCGTTACCGTTAGTCGAGTCGAGGTTACCGGTAGGCTCATCGGCCAGGATTAGCTTGGGGTTGTTTATTACCGCCCTAGCTACGGCTACCCGCTGCTGCTGCCCACCCGACAACTGTTGCGGGAAGTGGTTGCGGCGATGCATGATCTGCATTTTCTCCAGTACTTTTTCTACCTTTTCTTTTCGCTCGGCAGAACTTACACCTAAATAAATCAAAGGCAGCTCCACGTTTTCGAACACGGTCAGTTCATCAATCAGGTTAAAACTCTGGAACACGAAGCCAATATTCTTTTTGCGCAGATCGGCCCGGTTGCGCTCATTAAACTTGCTGATTTCAGTACCAATAAATTTAAAACTGCCGCCATCCGGCTCATCAAGCAAACCCAAAATATTCAGCAACGTAGATTTGCCACAACCCGAGGGCCCCATAATGGCCACAAATTCGCCTTCGTTTACCTCAATGGATACTTTATTCAGCGCTTTGGTCTCCACTTCTTCGGTCCGGTAAACCTTTTCCAGATTTTCTATTTTAATCATTGTTTTAGCGGTTAGCTTGTTAGCGGTTAGCAATTAGTTATTAGCTTGTGTTATCTTGTATAAGAATCTGTTGGGTGATATTTTTACTATCTTATTTTTGACAATGAAAGACTTTAAAGATCTAGTAATATGGCAGCGTAGCCATCAGTATACATTAAACATCTATAAACTTTCAGCGGATTTTCCGGCGGAAGAACGTTATGGTTTAACCAGTCAAATCCGGCGGTCTGCATCATCTATTCCTACCAATATTGCCGAAGGTTGTGGCCGGCAAACCGATGCGGATTTTGCCCGCTTTTTAATTATTTCTATGGGTTCTGCCTCCGAACTGGAATATCAATTAATTTTAGCTAAGGACTTAAATTATGTTTCCCTCTCCTCCTATAATTTATTAAATTCAGAAATAATCGAAATAAAAAAAATGCTAAATGCCTTCATCCAAAAATTAACCAGAAAAATTTAGCAATCTGTTTATTTTTATAAAAGCTAATCGCTAACAAGCTAACAAGCTAATCGCTAAACACCAGCTCGCCCATGTCTTCGTAGCTTTCGTAGCTGCTGGTTACTACTTTGTCGCCGGGTTTCAGGCCTTCGAGCACTTCGTAATATTCAGGGTTTTGGCGGCCTAACCGGATGTCGGTCCGGTAGGCTTTATTCCCATTTTCATCTACTTTAAATATCCAGTTTCCGCCGGTTTTCTGGTAAAAGCCGCCTTTGGCTACCAAAACCGCCTGCGTCTGATCGCTCAGGGCCAACCGCACCTGCAGGGTCTGGCCCCGACGAATGCCCTGGGGCACCTCTTTTGTAAATTCCATGTCTACCTGAAACTGGCCGTTGGTAACCTGGGTAAATATTTTCTTCACGCTGAGTTCGTAAGTTTTACCGTTAAAGGCAAACTCGCCTTTCTGGCCGGTAAAAATGCGGGAGATATAATGCTCATCAATATTGGCGCGTACTTTAAAGCCATTCAGTACATCTATCTGGCCGATGCGCTGGCCCCGGGTTTTCGATTCGCCAATTTCAGCGTTTAAGGAAGTAATCTGGCCGGCTACCGGGGCTTTAATAGTCAGGTCGTCCATTTTTTTGCGCATCAGATCCAGGTTGCTTTTCATGCGGGTTACCGATTCCTGCATCTGGCTAACCTGATGCTGCATCGAAATAGAATCCTGCCGTAGGGTTTGTTTCGTCAACTGGCGCTTGCGTATCTGGTAATTGTAATTATTCTGACTTTCGAGGTATTCCTGCCGGGGTATAACTTTATCTTCGAAAAGCTTTTTGTTCATGTCAAATACCCGTTTCGCTTCGGTTAGCTTAAAATCTATATCGGCCAACTGGTTTAACTGAGCGATCCGGTTTTGCTGCATCAGGTTGCGGGTATGCTGCAGGTTGTTAATCAGGTCGAAAACGGCGGTTTCGCGGTTCACCATTTCCAGTTGCAAATCGGTGTTGGTTAACTGAATAATAGGCTGCCCCTGGCTGAGGGTAGCGCCATCTTCAACCAATATATCCTGTACCTGGCCGCCTTCGGTGGCATCGAGGTAAATGGTTTTTATGGGTAGTACCACCCCATCGATGGGAATAAATTCCTGGAAATTGCCTTTGGTTACCTGGCTGATGGTGATGCGTTCTCTATCAATATTCAGCTTGGATTTGCCGGTAGTGGAAAAGAAGCTGGCCAGAATCAGCACAACCAACAGGGCAACGCCCGAGATGGTCAGGATTCTTTGGGTAGTCCATTTCTTCTTTTTAATGAGAGTATCCATGATAATGGTTTTTAAACAGCAGGTATTTCAAGTACCTGTCAGGTATATAGTAACAACAATGCCAAAACAGCAAGACCTTGTATTACAATCAGTTGAAGTCTATTTTTTTATTCTTTAATTAAAGATTGTCCGGTTTTGATACAACCACCTGTCCGCTTCTGAAACACCGGCGGCCGGGTTCAATCAACAGCAGCAACCAGGGCCAAAGACTATGCAGCCTCTGCCCCCCGGCACCTATCACCTGGAGATCAGAAACGTAAATTATCTCAACTGCCAGAAATTTTCCAGCTCCATTACAGTCGTAAACGACCTGGCCATAAAAGCCGGCCCGGACCAGCAGGTCTGTTCGCTGAACGATGTAAGCCTGGCAGGCACCCCTACCGGGGCCACCGGCGGTATCCGGAGCGGAGGCGCCGGAAGTTTCCGTTCGGGCAATATCGCGTTAAACAATATTTACACACCCACGGTAGCAGAACTACAGCAGGAATTTGTAAGGCTTGCGCTAACCACCACCAGCAACGGCTCCTGCTCGCTAATAAAAGACGAAGTGTTGACTAGTTTTTATACGGTACCCCTAAATATTACCGGACCAACTGTTATCTGTGCTGGCAGTACCGCCAGCCTCACCGCCAATGTTAGCGGCAACCTAAACCCGGTTACGTACGCCTGGAGCTCCGGGGAAACCACTTCCACCATCTAGGGCAAGCCCGCCGGAACTTACACCGTAACCATCCAGGACGGGAACAGCTGTGCCGTAACCAAATCGATAACTGTTACAGAAGTAGCGGGCCCGACTGATTTGGCGCTTGCTTTCAAACCCACCACGTGCCGCTTTCCCGTACAATTTACCTGTCTTCGGGCCTGTTTGCAGGCGTACAGCAGTACAGCTTCGATGCCAACAAGATTTTCCTGGCTGATAACTCCAATGACCGGGATCCGGTTACCAGCGGTGGTAATCAAACTGCTTTTATGCCGGATTTGAGCGCAGGCACGTATTTACATTCTGATGAATTCTTCGTTGGCGTATCGTTGTTTCAGGTGCTGGGGAATAAGATTTTTGCGTTTGACAAGGCTGTTCTGCCCAGCCGGCTGGTGCCACATTTGTTTATCTCCGGTGGCTATAACCTGGAAGTTAACCACGATTTTACGCTGGCTCCTTCGCTGCTGATCTAATATGCAGATCCAGCGCCACTGCAGGCGGATATTAACCTGAAAGATATTTATACATTAATAAACATAAAAAACAGACTACGACGACAAAGTATACAAGGGGGCCTCTTACCGCACCCAGGATGCGTTAGTAGCACTCTTCGAAATGCTGTTCCTGGAGCAGTACGAGCTAAGCTGTTCCTACGATATTACGGTGTCTCCCATGCGGCATTACAGTTCCGGTTCCCACGAAATAATGTTTGGGTTCTGCGTGAAACCATCAGCCCGGAAATAATTCCTTCTTCTGAATAAGCGCAAACTACGGCCATATGGCACCAGGTATGGTGCAAACTTTTTAAAAAAGGCCTTCGGAACTCAAATTCTGGAGGCTTTTTTTATTCATCGGTACACACCAGCTAAAAGCTGGCGCGAGCACACCTGAATTATTGGTAAATATTCCTTAGCCTGACGGCTATGGTGTTATCACCTGACATTATTCAATCTGAATTTTGGCAAAGTATTAAAGTTCTTCAATGGCAGATAATATTCTTGAAACTATTATTCATTCATTATAAAGTGAAGTGTCAGGTGATAACACCTGACATGGCGGAATAAGCAATTGAATATTTTGCTTTCCCTAATCAACCTACCCCTTAAAACTTATTATCTACCAATTACAACTTCACTTACAACTTACCACTTAAAACTTACCACTTTATTTGCCTGCTTTACCCCGCAATAATTGCCATTGCCCCGCCTAATTATTAATTTTCGCCTGAAATTTATATATTGTGTTAATTTTTTCCCATTCCTGATATAACTAAACCCATGGTTTCGAAAAATGCGCGCGTGCTGGTAGTAGACGACGAAAGCGATGTGCTTTTTGCGGTAAAAATGCTGCTCAAGACCGAGGTAAAAGAGGTGGTAACCGAGAAGAATCCGGAGAACCTGATGTCGTTGTTAAGCAAGCAAAACTTCGACGTGATTTTCCTGGACATGAACTATAAAAGTGCCCTGAACACCGGCAACGAAGGTTTTTATTGGATCAACCGAATTCTCGAAAGAGACAAAGACGCTACCGTTATCATGATTACCGCCTACGGCGACATCAGCACCGCCGTGCGCTCGTTGAAAGAAGGCGCTACCGACTTTATTGTGAAGCCCTGGCACAACGACAAACTGCTGGAAGCCCTGGAAACGGCCCTGCAAAAAAAATCCGATAAAAGCCGGAACGGAACGGCCAGCGCCCCCAAAAGCACCGGTTCCCTGGCTCCTTTCGATATGCTGGGCGAGTCGGAAGCCATGCAGGATGTATTTCATAAAATAGATAAGATTGCGCCCACCGAAGCCAATATTTTAATACTCGGCGAAAACGGCACCGGCAAGGAACTGGTGGCCCGGGCGCTGCACCAGAAATCATTCCGCTCGGCTAAACCGTTTATTACCGCCGACCTGGCCGCCATGAGCGAAGGCATTTTCGAAAGCGAACTTTTCGGCCACAAAAAAGGCTCATTTACCGATGCCAAAGAAGATCGCACCGGCCGGTTTGAGGCGGCTTCGGGCGGCACCCTGTTTCTGGACGAGATTGGCAATATTTCGCTGCCGCAGCAAGCCAAATTATTAACGGCTTTGCAAAACCGGCAGGTTATTCCGCTGGGTAGCAACGTACCTGTTCCTATCGATATTAGGCTGGTATCGGCTACCAACGCACCTATTTACGATCTGGCCGCCAAAAACCAGTTCCGCAAAGAATTAATTTACCGCATCAACACGGTAGAAATTACTTTGCCCCCCCTGCGCGAACGCGGCGACGACGTACTGATGCTGGCCAAACACTTTGCCGGTATTTACGCCCAGCGCAACCATAAGCCCACGCCTGATTTCGACCCGGCCACCTTTAAAAAACTGAAGCAGCACACCTGGCCCGGCAATATCCGGGAACTGCAGCACGCCGTGGAACGTGCCGTAATACTGGCCGATGCCAACGTACTCAAACCCCAGGATTTCAGCTTCTCGGCCATGGAACAGCCGGTTGCACCATTGGTGATAGATGGGCCGCTGCAGCTAAACGAGGTAGAGAAAAGTACTATTTTACGGGTAATAGAACGCAACAACGGCAATATTACCAAAGCCGCCAAAGAATTGGGTATAACCCGCACTGCCATGTACCGCCGACTCGAAAAACATGACATTTAAACGCCTCGAAATCGGAATATTTTTCCGGCTTATCCTGCTTTTTGTGCT
>JAQBNV010000354.1 GCA_028288395.1 Adhaeribacter sp.
ATTAGAAATGTGCTGTTAGGGGCAGCGAATAAAAGGATTTGCTGCTTAAGCGACACCTATGAAGGCAGTGTCCATGATAAAAAGATTGCCGAGGAAGCCAATATTCACTTTGCGCAAACCGTAGAATGGTGGCAGCTTACCGGCTTTCCAGGCTTTGAACCGGCTAATGCCACTATTGTGCAACCAGTAAAGAAGTCCAGGGGAAAAGAACTGAGCCAAGACAAAAGCAGGAAAATAAAAGAAAGGCTTCTACCCGCGTACTGGTGGAACATGCTATCAACCAGGTGAAAGAATGGCGCATCGTCAAAGACAAAATCAGAAGCTACCGCCATCAACTGCGTGATGAGGTCATGCTCATCGCCGGTGGTTTGATTAACTACAAAATAAAACTAAAATCCATAGTAGCTTATTCTATATAATCTCTAATATATAAAATTTTTTCAGGTAAAATTAAATGTTGATAAGAAAATAAATATATACGGCAGTTAAGCCTGGTCGCGCAGCTTTCATTATGGCAAGACTCCCACCATAAATTCGCCTACTGGTTTTTCGCCGGTATAATTTAATTCCAGCAAGGCCGCCAGGGTTTTGGCTATTTGGTTTGTGTAAAGTTGCTGGGGCTGCTTTACTTCACCTAAGGCAGGGGTATCGGGGCCAAACGCGATAAACCAGGTTTGGTCGGCTTCTGAAATCTTGGACCCGTGTTGGCGCCAGGCGCCGTTGCTTACGCCCCGGCCGTGATCGGTAGTAATGAGCAGGGTAGTTTTATTTTTGTACTTCGGCGACTTTTGCAACCAGGCCCAGAGATCTTTTATGAAAGCATCGGTTTGGTGGGCTGATTTTAGATAGGCGTCGTACTGTCCGTCGTGGGCAAAATCGTCCGTTTCGCCGTAAGCAATATACATTACCCGCGGGCTATGCTTCCTTAAATATTCTAAGGCGTAATGTTGGGTAAAAGCATCCAGTCGCACACTTCCCCAGGGGCTCGGAATTTGAGATTGCAATTGATTTAAAAACTTTTCGCGTTCGGATAATTGCGGACCGGTAGCTACCGAAAATCCCGCATTTACGGGGAAACCCGCTCGGCGGGCATTCAGGATAAAAGGAAAAACATCCCAGGAACCAAAAGCAGCAACTTTTTTCCGGAATCCTTTTTGTTGGTTAATAAATTCCAGCACGGTTTTATTTGGATTTTCTTTTTTATCATTGCTATCAATCCGGTCGTCATCCGCAAAGCCGGTCAGAATTTCGTTATACCCCGGGTAAGAGAAATGGTGGCGGTTGCTCAGATTTACCAGGTTCTGGTATTGCCGGTTTCCGTAGAGCTGGCCGGTGTTGGCTACCGTACTCCAGATAAATGGCAACAGTTTTTGGCGGCGCACGAGCGGGTCTTCGTCCCAGAATAAATTTTTAAGCTCCTCTCTATCATCCACGTAATCTTTATCCCGCAATAAATCAGCATCAGCCCCACTAAAGAGTTCGCGCCAGCGTAAGCCATCGAGGGTAATTAAAATAACATTTTCGGTTTTTAGTTTTCGCTGGGCAAAAGCCCGGCTACCATTTCCTATGGTAAATATTAAAAAAAGTAACCAAAATTTTGGACGCATCGATACATTTGTTTTGTTTACCGGAAAAGTTGAATATTTTGTTTTGTGGAATATTGTTAAGTTTCTGGTTATCCGAATTATAAGTAGTCAGACTTAATTTAATAATTTACGTGTTTCTATGATGAATTTTATCTTTACTGCTGGATTAACCTTTCCGAAACAGAGGGGAGCGGCGGGTCCTTTTTAAGACCGCTTTGCTGGTTTTTCGGGCAAAGCCAATACCGGAATGGTGTTGTGAAAAACCATTTGTTCGGGCACACTACTATAAAATACAGAATGAAAAAAGCTGTGCTCGTGAATACCCACGGCCAGCAGGTTAGCACCGTAATCCTGAATAAAATTTTCAATTCCTTTGGCTACCGTTTTACCGGTTCGTTCTATTAATTGCAGGCGCTGACTTGGATATTTAGCCAGGAATTTAGCCCGTGTTTGCGCCTCTTTGGTCTGGTCTGGTTTTACGGCGGTTTTATTTATGTGAACAAGGGTGATTTCTGCTCCGAAAGGCTCGGCAAAACCCAGTAGTTGGTTTATAAATATATCAGTTTCAATTTCCAAATCAGCGGCAAAAGCTATTCGGGTCGGCGGAGTAAATGCTGCGTCTGGCGGGACGGCTAAAACCGGAATAGGACTTTTAGTAATAACATCGGCGGTATTAGTGCCCATCAAACGTTCCAGAAAAGTGCTGGCGCCCCGGGTTCCCATTACCACCAAATCAATTTGGTTATCCCGAACAATTTCGTGGAGGTTATCGGTTAAGGAGCCATATTTAAAAAGGGTTTCTACGGGAAACCCCTGGTGCGTTTTCTGGCGGATTTGATTAGCAGCCTGGGCGAGGTTCTCCTGATGAATTCTTTCCAGCTCCTGATTAGGAAAATATCCACCCGGGTAAGCCGTTGTCACGCCCAAGCCCAGATCGGTAGGGGTAAAAATATTCGAATCGGCGTAATTCAGCGGATAATTAATATTATGAAAAAGCAACAATCGCCCTTTAAATACCCTGGCCAATTGAACAGCGTAATCCAGGGCATTGGTGGCATTATCGGAAAAATCGGTAGGTACAAGTATATTTTTCATCAATCGAAGGTTTGGCCTAAATACTAAATATAGAAATTTTTATTATCCTTTTAATGAGTGTTGGCAATCGATTCTGTTTGATGGAGTAATGAAAATTAATTCTTCAGAATATACGGCTATATCGGTAAATAAACCCCTGTTTATAGCTATCGTAAAAGCTACCGGATGGTTTTAAGGTAAAGGTCTTCTACTTTTTTGCGGGCCCAGGGTGTTTTGCGCAAAAACTGGAGGCTGGATTTGATACTGGGGTTATGGTTGAAACTATTGATATTAATTTTATAGCCTAATTCTTCCCAGCCATATTCGTTTACCAGAAAAATTAATATTGATTCTAGGGTTTTCCCGTGCAAGGGGTTGTTTTTTTGCTCTTCCATTTAGGTATGCCTTGATTATTTTAATATGAGAATATTAACCTGGTTTACAAACCGAAATAAGGCCATAATCCATTAATGTAGGAATATTATGGGTAGTTGGTACCAGACCAGCCAGTTGTAACCAGTTCCGATATTCCTGCCGGCTATAGGTGCGGCCTTTGGTTCCCGTAAAAAGCATTACCGAATAATCCGTCACCGCCAGCGGGCCGTTTAAAGAATCGTGCAAAAAAGCATCATGTACCCACAACTCTCCACCGGGATTCAGGGCAGCGGCGAATTTTATTGCCAGTCGCGCACAGGTTTCGGTGGGCCAATCGTGAAAAAGGCTGGCCGCTAATAATACATCCGCTGCTGGTAAGTCATCGGTTAGCATATCGCCCGGCCAGAACTGCACCCGCTCTTTAACGGTTTCTACTCCAGGCCGGCCACTCTGGCAAAAGATAGTTAATAATTCTTCAGCTACCTTTAATACTTCGGGCCGGTCGAAAATAGTAGCGGTTGCGGCAGGGTTTAGCAGCAGCCATTCGTAGGTATAAAAACCGCTGCCGCCGGCCACGTCAAGCAGGTGACCCGGGCTGCGGGGTAGTTTGGAGGCAACAACCGGGGCCAGGAAAGCAGCCCGTCCTGCCAAGGCCAAAGTGAGGCTTCGGGCGGTTGCCGGGGCATCCATGGGGGAAGGTGCTTCTGCATCTTTTACATAAGTTACTCCCTGGGTATTATCAGTGGGTCCATCGTGCAGCAATAATTGGGTAAGCTCCAATACGCCGGCATCGTCTTTGGTTAAACTGGCATAACCGATTAAGTTTGGCTGCTGACTGGTGGTTAAAAAAATTCCCAAGGCGGTAAGTTCCAGGTTGCCTTCGGAATTAAACTGCAGCATTTCCTGCGCGCACAAAGCGGGAAAGAAAACCATGGCCGGCCGGGGAGCTAATCCGAGTTGCTGTGCCAGATCCGGCAACGGTAACGGCCCGTTTTGCAAAGCTTCGAAAACCGGAATATGATGGATGGCGGCAATTAAAATGCGGGAACCAGCCATGGCACGCAGGTGGCGCGTAATGGGAGCGAGGTCTAAGAGGGGAATATCCATCAGGAATTTAAGTTTAGTTATATTTTATAAGCCGGCATTTATTCAGGAGCGGCCGGCGCTGTTTTCGTTTTTCCAGGTTTTAATTGCTTTCATGTAATCCTGGCTAAGGGAATATTCAGGAGCAAAAATATAAACCGGCAATCTGGCAATGCTTTCCGGTTATAATTTTTTGGTTAATAAATGCCGATCATGATCGCGGAAGCCGAATTTATGATAGAGGGCTTTGCCAGCCAGGTTGTGCCGTTCGGCTTCGAGGTGCAACACCTTTAGGTTTAGTTGGCCGGCCTGCTCCATTACAAAGTTTAAGGTCTGGGTGCCGAAGCCCTGCTTCTGCCAGGCGGGCTGTATAAACAATTCGTCCAGGAAAGATATATTTCCGCCAAACTCAAAACTATAACAGAAAGTGAGCGCTACGTAACCGATTGCTTCGGCTTCGGCCGCCGGGTTAATTAACCATACCCGGCCGAGCTCGGGCTTTTGAAGAAAGTGATGCCAAACCAATGCAGCTTTATCAGAATGGAACGGATAGTGGTCAATGGCATAAAATTCCTGCTGTAGTTTCAGCAACTGCGGCACCTGCGCTACCGTGGCTGATTCGAATATTACGGACATTTCAGATTCTTTTAAACCCAAAGGTAAGCACCCGGTGCGCTATTCGTAAAGCTTTTAATATATTCCGGACTAAAATATTTGCCGGTTTATTTTATTACTATATCTAAAACCAGTATCATTAGCTTAAATATTAATCTAAAACTATAATCTAAAATATGGTTGCTGAAAAATCATTGATGGGGCTTAAACGCTGCCTTATTTTATTTTTTTTGCTGATTGGTTCTTTCCAGAACAGCCTGGGGCAGGTAACGCAAAAATATATTCAGGTGCAGGTTACCCCCGACCGGGCCAGTTGGCTATATACACCCGGGGAGCAGGTTAAATTTAAGGTAATGGTAACGCAATCGGGGGTGCCGGTACCGGAGGCAGAAGTTCGATATGCGGTAATGCCGGAGAAAATGAAACCAGTACGCACCGGGCCTTTAAAGCTGACGGACGGGCAGGCCGTAGTAGATGGTGGCACCTTGCCGGGCGCCGGGTTTTTACGTTGCGAAGTGTACGCCAGCTACCAGGGAAAAGAATACAAAGGTTTAGGAACCGCCGGGTTTAATCCGCTTGCCATACAGCCTACCGTAAAGTTGCCGGCTGATTTTAACCAGTTTTGGGAAAAAGGGAAAGCCGATTTAGCCACGCTGCCACTGGATGCCCGCCTGACCTTGTTACCGGAACGCTGCACCGAAAAGGTGAATGTATACCACGTAAATGTGCAGGGTTTCAATAAATCGCGGATATACGGTATTCTCAGTATGCCCAAAAAAGAAGGGAAATACCCGGCGCTTTTGCTCGTGCCAGGCGCTGGCATCCGGCCGTATGCCGGCGATGTAGGCAAAGCCGAGAAAGGGGTTATTACTTTTCAGATTGGAATCCACGGCATTCCGGTAAATTTACCCCAGGATGTTTACGATAATTTATCAGCTGGTTCTTTGAGTGGCTACCCGGCTTTTAACTTAGAAAACAAAGACCGGTATTATTATAAGCGGGTTTATCTAAACTGCGTACGTGCCGTCGATTTTTTAGAGAGTTTGCCCCAGGCAGATAAAAATTTACTCAGTGTGATGGGTGGAAGCCAGGGAGGCGCTTTAGCGGTGGTTACGGCGGCGTTGGATAACCGGATTAAGTGGCTGGTTGCTTTTTACCCGGCCCTGGCTGATATGACCGGCTATCTCCACGGCCGCGCCGGGGGCTGGCCGCACTTGTTTGCCGAAAGCAATAATGGCATTCACCAAACCCCCGAGAAAATAAATACAATTGGTTATTACGATGTAGCCAACTTTGCCCAACTGGTAAAAGTGCCGGGTTTTTATTCCTGGGGTTACAACGACGAAACCTGTCCGCC
>JAQBNV010000467.1 GCA_028288395.1 Adhaeribacter sp.
TAAGGATTCAAGGCGGGTAATTTTATCAGCCCAGACTTCTTATTTAATAATGCTTGGTAAAAAGAAATAAAAAGGCGTTCCACCAGGCATAGAACAAATAATGTATGAGCAACACAGTAGCCGTAAAAAATCAGAATGAATCAGTTAATATCAATTTGTTAACGAAACGAGATACTACTATATCGATTCTAATTATTGGGGTAATGTTTTTTGTCTTCGGATTTGTATCTTGGGTAAATCACTTCTAGAGGTTATCCAGATGGCTGCTGCTACCCCCGCCCGGATTTTGGGATTAGCCGGACAGAAAGGCAGTCTTAGCAAAGGCAAAGATGCCGATATTATTATTTTTGATGAGGATATTCAGGTTCAGATGACCATGGTGAGGGGCAGGGTGGTTTATCAAAATAAGACCGTTAAAAGTTTGATTCTCAATTTGTATAAATAGGTCTTAATAATAACTTGTTTTTTAATTTGAAAGGATTAGGCCTCAATTCACAGGTAGCCAGTGATTTACATCTTCAGCTAATCCTTTGCATGGGAATAGAGGAATCCACTTGAAATTATTAAAACTATAAAAAATTCAAAGTAAAGGTGAAACGTTAGATAAACTTATTAGGAAATGCAGAATTTAACCAAAAAAATTATTTTATTTTTAATAGTATTAGTATGGACTGCTAACCTGAATGGCCAATCACTAAATAAGGCTGATCGCCAAACCATCTGGCAACAGATAGTACCCTGTTTTTTGCCACCTGCCCCATTTAAAAATAATTTTGGGCAATACCGTTCTGTATTAAAATTCTATGATGGCACAAAAGTAAAAACAAAGAAAGACTGGGCTAAGCGCAGAAAAGAAATTCTGGTGCGATGGCACGGATTAATGGGGGCATGGCCGCCTCTGATCCAGAATCAGGAAATGGAAATCCTGGAAACCACCCGCAAGGAAGGCTTTACCCAGTACCGCATCCGCTTTAACTGGACGCCCACCGAAAAAACGATCGCCTATCTGTCAGTGCCCGATGGCAAAGGCAAGAAGCCAGCAGTTATTACACTATTTTATGAACCTGAAACCGCTATTGGCTTGGGAACACCTTTTCGTGATTTTGCCCTTCAACTTACTAAACGGGGTTTTGTAACGCTTTCAATTGGTACTACTGAAGCCACTAAGGCCAAAATATATTCTCTCTATTACCCTTCCCTGGAGAAGGCCGAAATACAACCTCTTTCAATGTTGGCTTATGCTGCCGCCAATTCCTGGTATTTATTAGCGCAATTACCAGAAGTAGATGCTTCCCGGATCGGGGTAATGGGTCATTCATTTGGAGGCAAGTGGGCAATGTTTGCTTCTTGCTTATTTGAAAAATTTGCTTGTGCTGTTTGGTCTGATCCAGGGATCGTTTTTGATGAAACAAAGGAAAATGTTAATTACTGGGAACCGTGGTACTTGGGGTATCATCCTAAACCCTGGCGGGAAAGCGGAGTTATTTCAGCGGATAACCCAGGTAAAGGTTTGTATCCTCAACTGGTCAAGGAAGGGCTTGATTTGCACGAATTGCATGCGCTAATGGCACCGCGCCCGTTTCTTGTTTCTGCTGGCTCTGAAGACCCGGTAGAAAGATGGGTGCCTCTTAACCATACCATTCAGGTAAATAAATTATTAGGTTACGATAATCGGGTAGCCATGACAAACCGGCCGAAACACTCTCCTAATCTGAAATCTAACGAAAAGGCTTACTTATTTCTGGAGTATTTCCTGAAATAACCAGGACCTGCCTTTTAACCGGCCAAACTATAATTAAAAATTTGAATTTATGTTTTATTTAAAAACAAGGCGGGTAGTAGATTCTCTGAAATTTTTCCTGTTGCTACTAATAATTGCCTGTTCTAAAAAACCTTCCTTATCAGTTAATGCTAACCCACCGGCCATCCATACTCCCATTGAGCGACAATTAGTTTTAGATTCCACAAAGGTAGGCACCAGTACCATTATCGCTAATTTAAATGTGCCCTGGGACATAATCTGGGGGCCTGATAACTGGATTTGGTATACCGAACAAAGTGGTACCGTAAGCAAAGTAAATCCGGCGACGGGCGAAAAAATATTATTATTAACCATTCCGGATGTGTACCGAGACCGGACCCTTGGTTTATTGTGTATGGCTCTGCACCCCAATTTTAAAAAGCAACCTTTTGTTTTTCTAAACTATACCTATAAACAAGATGCAAAATTAATGTCGCGGTGGGTGCGGTATACCTATAATGGCGATATCCTTACCAGTCCGTTAGTTTTATTGGAAGTGCCCGCCGATGTTGGGCATAATGGCGCTCGCATTACCTTTACCCCCGATGGGAAACTGATGCTGGCTACCGGCGATGCCGATGTTAAAAACGACGAGAAAAATTCGGGCAATGCCCAAAATGATAATATTATAAGCGGCAAAATATTACGTTTAAATATAGATGGCTCTATACCGAAAGACAACCCGGTACCGGGTAGTGCTGTTTGGGCAAAAGGCTTCCGGGTACCCCAGGGTTTGGTATATGCTGCCAATGGAAATTTATACAGTGCTGAGCATGGCAATGCAACCGACGATGAAGTAAACCTGATTAGGAAAGGGGGAAACTATGGTTATCCGAATGTAGCCGGTGCATGCAATTTCCCCCACGAAACGGCATTTTGTGCCCAACATGTCGTATTTGAACCCTTAATTGCCTGGACGCCCACTATTGCCCCAGCCGGGATTGATTATTATGGTGCAACTGCTATTTCCGAATGGCAAAATTCAATTTTGGTTACTACCCTTAAAGAAACTGATCTCCGGGTTTTAAAACTGAATAAAGCCGGTGATGGGGTTGTTTCAGAACAAATTTACTTCGATAAAGAATTCGGGCGGTTGCGCGATGTTTGCGTATCTCCCAATGGGGATATTTATATCTCTACCAGTAATCGCGACTGGAACCCGGCCAAAGGCTTCCCTCAGGAAAATGATGATAGAATTATCCGCGTGTTTAAAATCAATGAAGGCGATAAGTATGCTGCTAATTTTAAACAAATTGCCTCAGCTGATAGTAAAATCGGTATTCTGTTAGAAAAGACCGGAGCCCGGGTTTATAATCAATACTGCGTAGCCTGCCACAAAGAAGATGGCAATGGTGTGGCCGGAACGTTCCCGCCTTTAACGGGAGCAGAGCAGGTTAACGGAAATAAGAATGACCTGATTGCTATATTGCTAAAAGGCTTATCCGGTCCGATACTAGTTAAGGGGAAAGAATACAACCAGCAAATGCCAGCTTTCAGTTTCTTAAGTGATATTGAAATTGCGGATGTACTCACTTATATCCGTGCGGAATTTGGAAAGGGTGCCACCTCTGTTTCTAATGAAGAGGTAAGAAAAGTCAGGTTTAAGGAATCGAAATAAGGGATTCAGATATAATATAAATATTAATTTTTTTGAAGATATAATAGGGTTTTTTTTCCTTAAAATTAAAAGTTAATCCAGTTTAAATTTTAGCGTTACCAAAGCACACCATTAGTGTTAGGCACAAATCACGTAATAGTTTCAAAAATCAGTTTTGGTGATTTCGTCGTTATTTTGGTAATGTTCTGCTCAGCTATAATGCTGAAGATTATTACGAATTTCAGGGGTGTATGACCAAGTATAAGTACCTTAAAAAAGGTTCTAAGTTCTGGAGGTAGTATGGATCTATTTTTACTTTAAAAAGTAGAGTATGGAAAGGATTTAAAGTAAAATTAAAAATTCCCTGGTTTGTTTCGATCTCTTGAAAACAGTTAAATGCCCCTTATATGCGCTTTTTCATGGTAGACTTCCGGGTATATAGCTTTGACCATTTAGGAAGTAATATAATCTCCAATTAGGCAGTTAGTTTTAACTATAAAAGGAATAGATCGCACCCTGCAAAATAATACGTAGAACGCCAGATTCTGACCGAAGCCAAATCTATGAAATAGTTGAATCCGAAATTTCTAATAGATTGATTGCCTAGCCTATGAATTTGTTAAATGATTTTTTATTGCCGATCTTACTTGGTGCAGGAACGCATTAAATTAAATCCGGAGATTAAAGAAACGAGCCGATATAGGGTTACTGGTATTTTTATACTGGGGTTAATGAGTGCCATCCTTCTAACTCTGTGCGGTAGCTGTATTAAATCCTTAGAGTATAAAAGTTACCAGTGCCTCGGATATGGCTAAAGCGTTGGAGCCTTTGTTTGGTAGCTACGCTTCTACCTTATTTCTAACCGGATTAGTCGGGGCCGCCTTTTCTTCCTTGGGGTATGGCAGTCAGCTTACTTCTAAAATGGTACGCTTATTTATTGCTTTCGTAATAATTATTGGAGCCAGTATAGCCATTGCCTTTGGGAAGCTCCCGCTGGAAGTAATTGTATTTGCCCAAAGCGTTACCATCTTTTTAGTGCCTTTTATGGGTCTGTCCCTGTATGCTATTGCCAATGATGCATAAATTATGAGGGGCACATGTAAACTCCACGGCCGTTAAAATTATTGGAGCTTTAGGGAATTAAGTAAAAACTGACCTATAAATAGCAAAAGAAGGAGCTATTTATATGAAAGCGATACTATTGGAGGCATTGCCAGCAGCCCTACAGGAACTGGATGCGCTCTATTGAAGCACTAAACTGGCCCGTATGTGCACCCGCGTGCAGATGATTTTACTTAATGTAGAACAAGGGCTAAAAGCCACTCAAATTACTCAGTTGGTACGGGAAAGTGAGCGGACGGTTCAGCGGTGGCTCAGCCGCTATCAGGCGGAAGGCATGCCAGGACTTTATGATGCTTCAGAAGTGGCCATCCTGGTAAAATAACACCATCCTACCAGGACCAGTTGCTGGAGAGCGTGCGCCAGCGGCCAGGGGAACTTGGCCTTGATTTCTCGCTCTGGACCCTGGCGCGACTCTCGGACTTTATGGCCGAGCAGACCGGTATCCGCCTCAGCGCCGAGGCGGTGCGGCAACACTTGAAGGCCGGCGGCATCGTGCTCTTCTGGCCGCAGCACTAGATAAGCAGTCCGGAGTATCAGTTAAAAAAAGGAGGTGGAAGAGAAGCGAGAGCACCTGGAGCCAGATGCGGTTTTCTACTATGCCGATGAGTTCAACGTGAGCTGGCAGCCTACGCTCAAGACCATGTGGAGCCCGGTGGGTCAGCAGGTAATGATTCCCACCCCTGGACAACCGACCAGACACTACGGCATTGGCGCAGTCGACTACCACAGCGGCCAAACGATAGTGCAGATAGAGAAGCGTGAAAAGCGGGAGCAAATAGCCCAATTGTTGGAGCAATTGCGCGGATTGTTTGGAAAATCACCCATTGCCGGGCTTTTTTCACTTTTGAACAGGCTAA
>JAQBNV010000469.1 GCA_028288395.1 Adhaeribacter sp.
AAAGAATTTGATTTGACAATTGATCCAGGAGCTACTTTTACAGCTACTATTGATTTAAAAAGCAACTCAACCTTTAATATCAATAACAGTAATAATTTTGATGATAATTTAGTCAAAATACCAGCCATTGAGATTGATCTGATAGAGGCAAATTCTACGGTAAATTATGGAGGTACGGGCAATGTGAGACAATATATTTCCGATGCCAATTATTATAATTTAAATGTTTCCGGCACGGTAAAATACTTATATGGTAGCTCCTCGGCTGTGGCCAGTTTAGGCTTAACATCTGGTACTGTTTTCCTGAACAATTATAATTTAACCGTCGGCGATGGCGTTAATACGTCCGGCAACATCACCCGGGATCAAGGCTATATTGTAACCACCGGCACCGGTTCTTTACAACGCTTTGTTCCGCAAGGCAGCACCGCACTCTTCCCGTTAGGAACTGCTTCGGCCAATAATAATCCAACCTCTTATAATCCGGCTACGATTGTTCAAAGCGGTACCTCTGATTTATTAAAAGTCCGGGTTATCGATGGCTATTTCGACAACTACGACAGTAATCATGAGCCGGATCCGATTAGCAGAGTTGAAGAAGGTGTAGTAAACCGCTCCTGGATAGTTGAAGAGAAAACTGCTGGTGGTTCAGATATCAACTTAACCTTGGGCTGGAATATCATAAACCAGGAAAATCCATTTAATGCCCTTACCAGCGTGGTAACTTATTTTAATGGTTCGGAATGGTTGGATATAGTTAACTCAACCCGCGAAATCACGAATAATCTCAGACAAGTAACCGGCAGCAACCTGATTGCGTTAGGGGTATTTGGCATTGGTGACCAAACTCGTGGCAACCAGGTTTTACCGGTAGAACTGATAAGCTTTAAGGCAGTACGGGTAAAAGGCGAAGTAGAACTGAACTGGCAAACGGCCATGGAAAAAGATAACGACTTTTTTACGATTGAAGCCAGCACCGATGGCAGTACCTTTAACCAGATTACCAAGGTAAAAGGCGCCGGCAACAGCAATCAGTTGAAAAACTATCGTTACCTGCACCGGAATGCCCCTACTCAAACCACGTATTACCGCCTGAAACAAACAGATTTTAACGGTAACTTTGCTTACTCGAAGGTAGTAGCGGTAAATGGCACTTCGCGTTTAACTACCCTGGCCGTATACCCTAACCCAAGCACGGGCCAATACACCCTGCAGGGCATCGCCAATATTACCGAGGCTTCGGTATTGGATGCAACCGGCCGCACCGTGCTAAAATTAAATAACTTTAATACCGACACCGGTTTGAACCTTAATTTAACCGACCAGAAACCAGGCGTTTATTTCCTGCGCCTAACCAACCTGGCCGAAACCCAAACCCTACGTCTGATAAAAAAATAAATATCTCAGGTTCTCATAATAAAAAGGAGTACGCCTTAGCTGGCGTACTCCTTTTTATTTCTCCAAAATAAACATAGGGCTATAAGCTAATACTCAAATTACTTCAGCGCTGCCTGTCGTAAATTTTGCTTTGTGCGTTATCTGGCGCGAGGCACCAGGCCTTTGTTCCATAACTTTTTCAGAATAAAGCCTAAACTAGCGTGTATGGCTAATTAAATAAATTTAAGTTAGGCAATCGCAAAATATTCCTGGCCGGTAGCCGGCCAGCTTTAGAACAGAAAGCTTCAATTAAAAATAATAGTCTTGTTATTACTCACAAAAACCTTATCCGCGAAAACCAATTTCAGGGCTTGGGCCAGCACTATTTTTTCTACGTCACGGCCTGATTGCGCCATGTCCTGGGCATTGTGGGTGTGGTTTACCTGAATTACGTTTTGCGCAATAATAGGGCCTTCATCCAGATTACTGTTTACAAAATGAGCCGTAGCACCAATAATTTTCACGCCGCGTTCATACGCCTGGCGGTAAGGGTTAGCGCCCATAAAAGCCGGCAGAAAAGAGTGATGGATATTAATAATGCGATAAGGAAACTGGGCGACAAAAGCCGGACTGAGCACGCGCATGTATTTGGCCAGCACCAGGTAATCCGGGTTATACGGTTTTATGGTCTGTAGAATTTCCGCATCGTGTTCTTCCCGGGTTTTATTTTCGTGCGATACATAATGAAAAGGAATATCAAACTTTTGGGTAAGCGGCTGCAGGGCATCGTAATTACCGATAACCGCCAGAATATTGGCATTTAAGTCGTTGAATTTTTCGCGGAGCAGTAAATCGCCGAGGCAATGATGCTCTTTGGTAACCAAAATCACAATATTCTTTTTTCCTTGCGGCAAGAGATCAAACACAATTTTCTCCGGCAAGGCATCGTGCAGTTCCCGCAATACTTTCTCCCGGTCTATATTGCCGGCCACTTCTGCCCGCATAAAAAAATGGTTGTTCTCTTTATCTACAAATTCGCCGTTGCTGATAATATTTAAATCGTTCTGAAATAATACCCGGGTAACGGCATAAATTAATCCTTTACGGTCGGAACAATGAATAAGGAGGGTGTGATTATTTGACATTAGGTTATGCTACAGATTAAAGTTTTGCCTGGTACCTACGCCGTTAAGTAAAACTAGTTGAAAAACAATCGTTTTTAACACAGCAAGGAACGGGCAATATTTATTTTAAAGGCGATAGTTTAATCGATTAGGTGCCCCATTTTTGATTAGCGGCTAAAATACCAAAATTTATTCATTGGGAAGCTGATAAAGAACTACTTCAAACCCTCATATAAACTTAATAAAGGGCCTAAAAGACAAAAGCCCCTGTAAATACAGGGGCTTTTAGCAGGTATTCCGGCAAATTATCAGAAAGTTCGGATAACGGCAGGGCCGGTTTTAGTATCGTTCTTTGCCTGTTTTTTCTTTTTCTTACCTCTCTCTGCTGCTGGTGCCGGGACCGGTGTTTCGGTGGTAACAACGGGCGCGGCGGCTGGTTTAACCAGGTTGCCATCGGTATCCAGTTCCACTACTTCGTAGCCTAATTTAGCTAAACCGGGTTGTATTGATGCTTTATCGCCTACCAGCATAATATTCATTTTTTCTACAGGCAAATACTTTTTAGCCAGGGCATTGATTTCGGCTTTGGTAATATTTTGCAGAATTTCGTTTTGCTGGTTTACATAATTCGGGTTGAGGTTATACCGCAGAATATTATTCAGGAAAGCCGCTTTCTGAAAAGAAGTTTCGTAGCGGCGGGCATCGCTCTGGCCCATCGCGCTCTTCACAAAAGCCAGTTCTTCGTCGGTAATGCCTTCTTCGCGCATGCGCTTAATCTCTTTCATAAACTCTACTACCGAACTATCCGATACGTTGCCCCGCACCCCAGCATAAGCCGTGTAAGGGCCAACTGCCTCGGTACCCGAGAAGTAAGAACCGGCGTCGTAGGTATAACCCTTGTCTTCGCGTAAGTTCAGGTTGATGCGGCTGTTAAAGGCGCCTCCCAGAATATAGTTCATGATGCGGGCTTTGTAATATTCGCCGGTGGCATCGTACGGCATCGACATATAACCAATCCGGATTTCGGACTGCGGAGCTTTTTCTTTATTAACCAGGAATATTTTGGTATTGTCCAGGTTTGCCACTTTGGGTTCGGCCGGAAAATCGATTGGTTTAGCGTTCCATTTATTCAGAAAACCTAGTTTTGGCATTATTTTCTGCTGCTCGGTATCGCCTACAATTACCAGATTGGCTACCGAAGGCGAAAAATAATCGGCATAAAATTTCTTCACGTCTTCTAGAGTAATATTTTGTACACTTGGGGTGGTGCCAATTACCGGTACGGCCATAATATGCCCTTCGCCATACAATAATTTATTAAAGACATTACCTGCAATAACCGTGGGTTGGGTGCTTTGGTTCGCAATTAATTCCAGGCGTTGTTTTTTCAGACGGTCGAAATCAGCGGGATCAAAACGCGGGTGGAGCATTCGCTCTTCGAGTAAAGCTAAGGTCGCATCCAAATTTTTAACCTGGCTTTGCATTTGCACCGTAAACTGATCGCTGCTACTGCCAAAGTTAATGGTGCTACCTAGTTTTAATAATTCGCTGCTGATTTCTTCGGTGGTATATTTCTGCGAGGCTTCGTTTAACATAGCCGCCGTGAGCGCAGCAATTCCGGCTTTGGCCGGATCTTTGGCCTCGAGTTTGTGGCCGCCTTTAAGTGAAAACAATAAGGCCACGGTGGGCACTTCGTCGTTTTTGGTACCAATAACTTTTATGCCGTTTGCAAATTTATCGGTCCAGACGGGTGGCACTTTAATTACCGGATTGGCGCCGGATCCTGGTTTTTTGCTGCGGTCGAAAGTATCTTTGGCTTTCACGTATTTTAATCCGGCATATTGGTCTTTTGGTGCTTTAAAACCTGTTTTATCAATCTTATAATTATCGGCTTTTGCCACCATTTCGGGCTTGCCATTAGGTACTACGCTTAATATAACCGCTTTTTTGCCTTTTAAATATTGGTTATACACCCGCATTACATCGGCTTTGGTTACTGCTTTGTACCGTTTCAGGTCAAGAGGCAAGTAATTAGGGTTACCGGTAAAGGTTTGGTAAGAAGCCAGCGTAGAAGTTTTACCCGCCACACTCGATAAGCTATTAATAATACCGGCTTCGTAAGACGATTTAAACCGCGTCAGGGCATCGTCCGAAACGCCGGTTTTCTCGAATTCTACCATGGTTTCGCGTACCAGTTTTTCCATATCGGCCAACGTCTGACCGGGGTAAGGCAGCACCGTAAAAGTAAATTCGCCGGCTAACTCGCTGCACGGATGGCCCGCATTGGCCTGCACCGATTTTTGCGTTTTAACCAGGTTTTTATAAATAATGGAGTTTTTACCACCGCCCAATATTTCGGCGAGTAAATCCAACGGTACTTCATCGGGGTGAAAATTAGGCACGGTCGGGAATACCATTTGCAGCATCGGGAAGCGAATATTGTCTTCGTAAGAAACATACCGGTCCTGAGTTAAAACAGCAGCGGGCAATTTCACTTTAGGCACTTCGGCCCCCCGCGGAATAGACCCGAAATATTTCTCGGCCAGCTTTATTACCTGCTGGGGCGTTACATCGCCGCCTACCGTAAGCGTAGCATTATTGGGCCCGTACCAGCGCAGGAAAAAGTTTTTCAGATCGTCCAGACTGCCCCGATCCAAATCCTCCAGATAACCGATTACATCCCAGGAATACGGGTGGCCGTACGGGTACAAGGTGCGGTAAACCGTTTCGCTGGCCCGGCCATACGGCTGATTGTCTACGCTTTGGCCACGTTCGTTTTTAACGGTGGAGCGCTGGTTTTCAAATTTTTTCTGGGTAACGGCATCGAGTAAAAAACCCATCCGGTCGGCCTCCAGCCACAAGGCGGTTTCGATTTGGTTATTGGGCAATGTTTCGAAATAATTGGTGCGGTCGCGGTTGGTACTGCCGTTGAGGGTACCGCCAGCTTCCGATACGATTTTAAAATGCTCATCGTCGGCTACGTTATCGGAACCCTGGAACATCATGTGTTCAAAAAAGTGCGCAAAGCCCGATTTACCAACTTCTTCCCGGGCGGAACCCACGTGGTACGTTACATCTACGTGCACAATCGGGTCGGAATGATCTTCGTGAACGATTACGGTCAGGCCATTGGGCAGCACATGTTTTTCGTAGGGAATTACCAACTCGCTGCCTTTGCGGGCAACTTTCTCCACTAACCTGGTTGGTGAAGCTTTTTGCGCCTGTACCGGTAGCTGCAGTGCCAGCAGCAACAGGCCACAGCTTATTAATTTTGTTATTTTAATCATCTATATTCCGTTTTTCCTAAGGAGTGATAGTATAAAAATAATAAAAGATTAGTAAAGTTCTGCTAAGAACCTAAATAATGCCCGGACCCGTTACCGGACACCCACAAACGCCAGCTGTTTCCCTTTGGCATCTATGGCCAGGCGGGTAATATTTTTGAGGCCGGTTGCCGAAAAATCAGCTATCGCTTCCCAGTTCCGGGATTCTTGCGGTTTAAATTCGTACAGTTTGGGTCCCTGGGCCATTAAAATGCGGCTATCTGTTGTCCAGATGAAGTCTTCGCTGCCGGGTAACGTTTTAACCAGGGTAGTTATTTGCCGGGTACGTAAATTCAGCTGCCGGATTTCCCACTGGTCGCCTTCTTTGCTAACAAAGCTCACGGCTTCCTGACCCGGTACTTTGTGCAACGACCGCCCGATATTGGCTGCTATCGGTTCAGATAAATTGCCGGCGGTGGTAGCAATATGCAAGGTGTGCGGTTCCCCCAGCATAAAAACAGCTAGGCTATCGGGCGTCAGCCAGCAAAAATAGCCTACCTTCCGGGGATTACGAAAAAGCAGCACCGGTTCCTGGCCAGCGGTTGGCGGAAATTGCCAGAGTTCCTGCTCTTCGCCGCGTACCACCGCAAAGCCTTTTTTACCGGGCGAAATGGTGGGCGAATATTCGCCTTCGGGGGAATTAGTAAGCTGGGTGAGCGGGCCTTTTTTAATAGTAAAAGCGTAAATATCAGTGGTGCTTTTCTCCCGGATAGAGGCAAATAAAATATTCTTCCCA
>JAQBNV010000474.1 GCA_028288395.1 Adhaeribacter sp.
CCCTCTAACTGAATATCGCCGTTCTGCTGCGCCAGTTTCAGGTTAGAGTTCCGTTGAAAATAGGTCCGGAATTCTTCGCTTACCAGGTTGGTCAAAAAAGAGGGACCTTCACCCGAATTGTTTTCAAAGTTCTGGATACTCATGGTTTTAATACCCGGATCGATATTGGTGCCGGTAAAGGAATATTTAATACAACCTGTTAATAAAAAAAACAGGGCAAAAACAGGCATTAACATCACCCGCTTTCTATTCTTCCAATCCATATTGTTTTAGTTTGCGGTATAAGGTTCTTTCGGAAATACCTAAATCCTGGGCGGCATATTTTCTTTTGTTGTTATGCTTGCGAAGGGCCTTCATAATAAGTTCTCTTTCCTTACTTTCCAGCGAAAGTACTTCTTCTTCTGTTTCGTGCTGAATATCTTCTACTTTATGCGGATCGTAAGCCTGCTTACCTTTAACCGATAAAATAAAATTTTCCGGACCATCGTTATGCGGTTTAAATGGCCGCTGTTCAAAATTTCCCAGGTTTTCGAACAAGTGGCCGTGTTCTTTCAGGATATCGCCGTCTTCGAGTTGGTTTGGATTAATTAAATCAAATACCAGTTTTTTTAAGTCTGTCACGTCCTTTTTCATGTCGAATAAGACTTTATACAAAATATCCCGCTCCGAAAAATTTTTATCGGTCATTTTTCCGGACCCTACCAGCGTGGGCAGATATTTACTTTGCTGATCGGGTAAATATCCCCTCAATTTTGCAGCATCTATTTCCCGGCTTTCATATTCCAAAACTGAAATCTGTTCCACAATATTTTTAAGCTGCCGGATATTGCCGGGAAAGCGGAATTGCAATAATTCCGAAACGGCATCGGGCGTAAGGGTAATGGGCTTAACTTTGTACTTGTCCGAAAAGTCTGATGCAAACTTTCTGAATAACAGGAAAATATCATCACCACGTTCGCGCAAAGGTGGAACATGGATTGGCACTGTATTTAGGCGATAATAAAGATCTTCCCGGAAATCTCCTTCGTTCACGGCATTAAATAAATTAACGTTTGTAGCCGCCACTACCCGCACATCGGTCTTTTGCACTTTTGAAGAACCTACTTTTATAAACTCGCCATTTTCCAGTACCCGCAGCAAACGGGCCTGGGTGCCCAGGGGCATTTCCCCTATTTCGTCGAGAAAAATGGTGCCGCCATTGGTTACCTCAAAATAACCCTTGCGTAAATCTGTAGCGCCGGTAAAAGAACCTTTCTCGTGCCCGAATAATTCTGAATCGATGGTGCCTTCCGGAATGGCGCCGCAGTTAATGGCAATAAACTGGCCGTGTTTGCGGGGGCTCAGGTGATGAATAATTTTTGAAAAGGATTCTTTACCGCTGCCGCTTTCGCCGGAAATAAGGACCGTCATATCGGTAGGCGCCACCTGGGCCGCCACCTGAATGGCATAATTCAGCAAAGGCGAATTACCAATAATGCCAAAACGTTGTTTTATATTTTGTATTTCGGGAGGATTCAAAATTTAATTTTTTATGAGCCATCTAAATACGCCGTTAACGATTCAGGGCCCGGTAAAAAGATAACGATTGGCAGGAAGCCATGTTGCAACTCCGTATAAATAGGTGCGCCCAAGCCTTTTCTGCTTTACCAAACCTCAACTTACATCCGTCTAAGCAGCCATTGTTTTATTTTGCCCAACCAGTAAAATAAAACAATGGCCAGAAGGTAATAATACCACCAACGGCCGGAATATCTCTTAACTAACCGGGTTACCAAAAAGGGTACCTACCGAACAGGAGCTTACCAGAATATTAACGTAATCTCCTTTTTGGTAATTTCCTTTCGGGAAAACCACTACTTTGTTCTGGTCGTTACGGCCTTGCAAGTCGTCCTGCGATTTTTTAGAAAAGCCTTCTACCAGCACCCGGTGAATTTTACCAATATCCTGTTGATTGCGGAGCAGCGATAATTCGCGTTGTTTATCAATTATTTCCTGTAGCCGACGTTTTTTAACTTCCAGCGGAATATCGTCGGTAAACTTGCGGGCTGCCAGGGTGCCGGGCCTTTCGGAATAAAAAAACATGTAGGAGTAGTCGTACTGCACAAAATCCATCAGGCTCAGGGTGTCCTGGTGCTCTTCTTCTGTTTCGGTGCAGAAACCCGCAATCATATCGGAAGAAATGCCACATTCCTCCCCCAATATCCGACGGATAGCTTTAATCCGATCGATATACCAATCGCGGTCGTAGGTCCGGTTCATGAGTTCGAGTACCCGCGAATTGCCACTTTGAACCGGGAGGTGAATATATTTACAAATGTTGGGGTGTTTTTTTATGGTATAAAGCACTTCATCGGTAATATCTTTGGGGTGCGAAGTTGAAAACCGGACCCGTAAATTGGGGTTCAGCAACGCTACGCGCTCCAGCAGACCGGCAAAGTTCACCTGTTCGTTACCGTCGTCGGAGGACCATTTGTAGGAGTCTACGTTCTGGCCGAGTAAGGTTACTTCTTTATAGCCCGCGTCTATCAGGTGTTGCGCTTCGACTACAATAGAATGGGCATCGCGGCTGCGCTCCCGGCCGCGGGTAAAGGGCACGACGCAAAAAGAACACATGTTGTCGCAGCCCCGCATAATGGAAATAAAAGCACTTACGCCATTCGAGTTTAACCGGATAGGATTAATATCAGCGTAAGTCTCTTCCCGCGACAACAGTACGTTTACCGCCCGCTGGCCGCCATCCACTTCGTGAATCAGGTTGGGTAATTCGCGATAGGCATCGGGGCCTACCACCATGTCGACGAGCTTTTCTTCTTCCAGCAATTTTGATTTTAACCGCTCGGCCATGCAACCCAACACGCCCACAATCATGCCGGGACGCGTTTTTTTAAGAGCATTAATTTGTTTCAAACGTGCCCGGACCGTCAGCTCGGCTTTCTCCCGGATCGAACAGGTGTTCAGGAAAACGACATCCGCAAGGTTCAGGTCTGAGGTTGTATCAAAGCCTTCTTTCGACAAGATAGAAGACACAATCTCACTGTCGGAATAATTCATCTGGCAACCGTAGCTTTCGATGTACAATTTGCGCAGGCGGCCGGTATTCTGATCCGGCGTTACTTTCGTTTCACAGGCATCCGGGGCAACCGGTACTTCCGGAATGAAATCTATATCGGTTAAAAGCGTATTCATAAGCATCCAAATTGGGTGCAAATATAAATATTTTTACGCGATAAATGACAGAATGGCAGTAAAATTATTAAAAGTACCAGCACTACCATCCAGTCTGAATTTAAACGCAATCATAATAGGTAGGGCGTACTTCGGCGCATTTTAACGAAAGCAGCAGGGGTGAAAATTTTCATAATATTACCTTCCGGGTTAAACAACTAAATAACCTGGTTATTAAAGATTTTCATTTCCCGGTAAAATATTCTTAATGGCTTTGGCTTTGAGTAAACACTCGTCGTATTCCTGTGCGGGATCCGAATCGTAGGTAATAGCGCTGCCTACCGTGTAAGATAGGTATTTAGTGCTGGCGTTATATTGGAGACTGCGGATGACTACATTAAAATCAAAATCCCCGTTGGGCTTCAGGTAACCCAGGCTGCCCGAAAACAAGCCCCGACGGGAGGTTTCGTACGCCTCGATTAATTCCATGGCCCTAATTTTGGGCGCTCCGGTCATGCTGCCCATCGGGAAAGCGTTTTTTATGGCCTCGGTGAGACTACAGTTGGGGCGGAGCGAAGAAGTAATGGTGGTAATCATCTGATAAAGGTGCTGAAACCCGTAAATGCCGAACATTTCCTCTACCCGGACCGAACCGGCAGCGGAGGACTTGGCTAAATCATTCCGGACCAGATCCATAATCATCATGTTTTCGGCTATTTCCTTTTCGCTGGTGCGTAATTTTTCGCGTAAATATTTATCCTGGTCCGGGTCCGGGCTGCGCGGCATAGTGCCTTTAATGGGTTGTGAAATCAATTTGTTCCCCACCTTTTTCAGCGACCGCTCCGGGGAGGCGCAAAGCAGGTATTTATCCTGCAGTTTAAAATAGCCGGCAAATGGCATGGGAGAAGCCTGGTTTAAAGCAAAGAAGGTGGAAACTGGGTGGATGGTTGCTTCGGGCGAGAAAAATTCCATGCAATAATTTATTTCATAAACATCACCTTCCAGGATGTTGTTTTGGATTGCCCTTACCGCATCAAGGTATTTCTGGCGGGAGGTACGGTGGTAAATATTAATTTTTTTGGGTGTTTTGGCCGGGTAAGAACGGTAACTTTTAATTGCCTGTATAACTTTTTCTATCTGACTGGCCGGGCCTTGTATTTCAAATCCATCTTCCTGCAGGTATAAGATTATTTCGGGTTCAAAAAAATACATCAGCGGAAAGCCCAGGTAATCAGGTTTGCGGCTAACTAATTTTTCTAATTGATTTTTTAAATCGTAGCCCAGAAAACCGCATAATAAACTTTTGTTTCGGTCCAGAACGGATTGCAAATCCAGAAAAGCATTGGCCGGATTAATCAGGATGGTGGTATTGGTGGTAACGGCTAAAATATTCTCAAAGCCGCCATACGGGTAGCTTATCTGGTTATTTTCGTAAAAAGCCGCTACCGGATAACCATCTGCCCAAAGCAGGGCCTGCCGCTTAAATTCGACGGAGGTTAGGGAAAGCTGCTGAAACGAATAATAAGCGGAAGACATGGGTTAATCGGCTAAAGATTTAAATAAACGTACCCAACTGATAAACAAAGTAACAAACGTTAAGCTTGA
>JAQBNV010000582.1 GCA_028288395.1 Adhaeribacter sp.
ATTGACATTACCCAATTAGAACCCGCTGCCATCAAAAACCTGATTAAATATTACCCGGGTTACCAAATGGGAGAAATTATTAAATACACCGGTAGCGACCATGTTTATTTTGTAAACCTAAGAAACGAAAAAGAAAACTTCCTGGTTAAAATTACTTCAGATGCCAACGTTGGTTATTTTAAAGATTTAAAATAACCTGGTGATATGAATATAAAAACCAGAAAAGTGCCAGAATCCTTACCAACTTTGTGCTGGTAAGGATTTTTTTATTTCTCCTGATTATACCCTTTACTTACCCAATTTCTTTTCTGGAACCGGCAATCCCGCCGCCCTGTCATTTCAACCGATAGCTTTTCTTTTCTTACCGGCATTCCCGCTTTCAACACTACGGCTATTCTCCTGCTTTTGGCTGGCCCCTAATTGTGATGGCTTGCAGGCCGAAACTTTTTAATCCCTTTCCTGCTGTGGGAGCACTTTCCCAAATATCTGCCGATAGCCATCGCTTTGTAACCACCTGCTGCTAATTTCGTTTCGAGAAACATTGGGCGAAACTGCCATACCGGCAACCGCCCGGAATAAAGCTATGGAAGAAAAAAAACTAGGCTGGGCCGTGGTAGGGCTGGGCAAATTTGCGACGGAGCAGTTAATACCAGCATTCAGCGATTGTAAGCACTCAAAACTGGTAGCATTGGTAAGCGGTTCTCCGGAAAAAGCCGAACGCCTGGCAGCCGAATACGGCCTGGAGGCCCAAAATATTTACAATTACCAGAACTACGATACTTTAAAAGACAACCCGGCGGTAGATGTCATTTATATTGTATTGCCCAACAGCCTGCACGCCGAATATACGGTGAGAGGCGCCCAGGCCGGCAAACATATTATGTGCGAAAAGCCCATGGCTACCAGCGTGGAAGATTGTCAGCAAATGATAGCCGCCTGTCAGAAGGCCGGCAAAAAGCTCATGATCGGGTACCGCGCCCAATACGAAACGTACAACCTCAAGGCCATAGAGCTTATCCGGAACGGTAAAATCGGGAAACTAAAACTGATAACTTCTGACCACGGCCGGCCTTTAAAACCCGACCAGCCCGAAGACAAATGGCGCGCAGATAAAAAACTGGCTGGCGGCGGTTCTTTAATGGATATTGGCATTTACAGCCTGCAGGCCACCCGCTATTTAACCGGCGAAGAACCAATCGAAATTTCGGCGATGAAAAGCAGTACGCCCGGCGACCCACGGTTTAAAGAAGTAGAAGAAAATATAAATTTCACGTTGCGCTTCCCGAGCGGGGTATTAGCCAACTGCAGTTCCAGCTACGGTTTTTTTGAAGTAAAGCGGTTTCAGGCTTTTGGTTCGGAAGGAACCCTTACCCTCGACCCCGCTACCGATTACGACGAGCATAACCTGACGCTTAAAACCGACGCGGGCACCGAAGAAATAAAACTAAACGGCAACAACCATTTTGCCGCAGAAATAGACCACTTTTCGGTTTGTATCCTGGAAAACAAAACACCCAAAACACCCGGCGAAGAGGGCTTACAGGATATAAAACTGATGATGGCAATTTACGAAGCAGCCGAGAAAGGCCAGCCGGTAAAGGTGGGCTAATATTGTCGCCTGGCTTTGCGGAAAGCTGTTTTTAAAGGAAGCCCCGTTTTGGAAAGGGTAAGGGGTACCCGGGCAAACTGCAATATTCTCCTCAACCGTTGTTTAAAATCTAAGCGTAAAAAAAAGGCTGCCTGTTAATTCAGAGCAGCCTTTTCTGATATTAAAAATTCATTTCATCGGCGCTGGGTCCGTAACTGCCGGGTATCGGTATATTCAGTAAACGCAGGTACACGCCTAACTGGGCCCGGTGGTGGATAATCTGACTAAAAGCCATCCGGATTACTTCGGCTTTAGTGGTGGTGCTATAAATTTCGTCGCCGTTGCGCAAGGTCCAGGGTTGCAGAAGCTGTTCTTCGGTAGCCTGGGGTAAACTGGACCTCCCGTCGGCGAGCGACTTTTCAAAATATACCAATAGTTCTTCAGTATTGTTTATGTTTTCGGGTTGGTAAGGGTTGCTTGCAAAATCGAGTTCATCGGTGGTTAGCGTCATGGTAACCCAGGAGGGCAGTTCGGCAATATGGGTAGCCAGCCTTCTGATGGTCATGCTTTTGGGGTGCGGCTGCCAATCGTATTTATCGTTGGGTACGATAGCTAACATTTTGCGGGTGGTCTGGGCTTCCTGCTCCATTTCCTGCGAGAACATTTTAATTACATCCATAGTCTTTATGTTTTTTGTAAAGCAAAGAAAGCGCCTCCCACTGACAACCCTATGGCAGCGTCGTTTTCTATCATTAAATATTTTTGGAGTATTTATTTAATATTCGACCGGCAGCAGTTTCATGTAGTCGTTCAGGTCCAGGTGTTCGGCTTTTTTAAACGGCAAGCCGGTGCTGTCTATTTTCAGAATCCGCGACACCCGGAAATCGCGGTACTCCTGCCGGAGGTGGCACCAGGCAATCAAGTGCCAGTTTAGGGCATAAAATACCAACCCGATGGGCTCTACCAACCGCAAGCTGATTTCGCTGTTGTTGTTCTTATAGGTTAGCTGCATCAGGCGCTTTTCCGAGATAGCATCCTGCACCACCGATAAATATTCAAAATTTTGTTTAAAGCACGCTGGTACCTGCAACCGGATGTTGTTGTTCAGAAATTTGAGCTTTTCTTTTTGCGGCGTGCGCAATACTGCTTTCACTTTGTTCAGGGCAGTCGAATAATGGGTCTGAATTGATTTATCGGCAAACCCATGAACCAAAGCTTCCATCAGCAACAGGGCATTTGCCTCCTCGGTAGAAAAAGAAACCGGCGGCAAAAAGTACCCCGGCACCACAAAATATCCTTTGTGCGGCTCGAAACTTACCGGAATTCCCTGCTCGCCCAACGCTTTCACGTCGCGGTAAACCGTGCGGATGCTAATACCAAATTTGTCGGCAATATTTTCGGCTGTTACAAATTTTTTAGACTGCAGCAAAGTAAGAATGCCAAATAAGCGATCGATGCGATTCATGTTTCTGGATTTAGCTGAAGGCCTGGTTTAGCTGAATGCGCAACAATTTAATTTTTTGGTTCAGTATTCACAAAGTTTTAGTTGCTTCCGCCCACAATAATTACTTCAAAAATTGTTCTATCCGGCATATATTACCTCTTTACTGGTTGCAGATATCAGGTAAGTAAATAAACACCAGGCAATAATTCTTAAATAAATGCGCCTTTAAGTACCTGTTTACTTATAACCCTGGTTGTCAAAAATAATATTTCTTATTTTTGCAACATTGTTGCATTAATAAATGAGAAGACGAAACACCCCTATCAAAGAAGCAATATTAGCTATGCTGCAAACAACCCCGTCGGCACTTAGCCAAGATATGGTAGCGCAAAATTTGCAAGGGGTTGCCGATAAAGTAACGATATACCGGGTACTAAATCGTTTCTGCGAAGATGGCCTGGCGCATCGCATCGTATCGGACGATGGTAAATATTACTTTGCGCTGTGTTTGAACTGTGCAGATAAAAACCATGCTCACAATCATTTCCATTTTAGATGCCTCCATTGCCAGAAAGTAGAATGTTTGGCGGAAGAAGTTAACGTTAATTTACCAAGTGGATATAAAATCGGCAATATTAACGGCTGGATCTCGGGTTATTGCAATACCTGTTCTTAACTGGAAATTCATTTAGTCGTTTACCCGGATAAACTGGCTAAAAGCCAGGGCATTTATAATTTAAAAAGAAATAGCTCCTTCCGAAACTAAATGCCTATTTTGTTTAGCCTTAAATT
>JAQBNV010000592.1 GCA_028288395.1 Adhaeribacter sp.
TAAGCTTTGAGTTTTGTCACTTTTGCTTACGTACTGGCTCGCTTTTTTTTGCCTTTTATAAAATTTAAACATGCTCTAAGGTTATTTACTTAATTGATACCTAAATTATTTAAACACTTATTGGCCAAACCCCGGAATTCCGCTATCATTTAAATCTTTGCCTCTGGCAGGAATAAATCTTTGTCTATTTACAGGCTAAATTTTTACTTTCCTTTTCTTCTTTAAAATAAAAAGATAAATTAAAGCTGAAGACCTCGGCTTACTAATTTTTATTCAGGTTAATATATTTTATTCCTACCAGCGATGCGCAAACTTATCTTTCTTTTAGTAGCCTTTTTATTAGTTAATATTGCAATGGCCCAAACAACTGCCATCGGAATATTCCAAAACCACGCAGATATTGGAAGTCCCAAAAAAGCCGGCGGCGCCCAATACGATGCAACCACTCAGACCTACCAAATTAAAGGAGGTGGCAGCAATATCTGGTTTAATCGCGATGAATTCCATTATCTCTACAATAAAATTGCGGGTGATTTTATTCTCACGGCTAATTTTGAATTTGTAGGTCAGAAAGGCGATCCGCACCGCAAAATAGGCTGGATGATTCGGGAATCGGTGGACGAAGCAGCCGCCAGCATGAACGCAGTCGTACACGGCGACGGCCTTACCGTTTTACAGTGGCGCCCTTTGCGCGGAGCTTACATGCGCGACCCGCAGGACGAAATTTTCTACGCTAAAAAAACCATTTTCCAGGTGATACAACTGGAGCGCAGCGGCAAAAAAATGATTATGCGAGTGGCCAATTGGGGAGAACCGCTGCAGGAAGTGGGCCAGCACACCATGTCGGATATGCCCGATGCGGTGCTGGCCGGGTTATTTATTTCATCGCACAACCCGGAGGCTGTAGAAGAAGCCAAAGTCTGGAATGTCCGGATAGACAAACCGGTAGCCAGCAATTTCCATCCGAATCCGCAAATCCAGAAAACCCTTACGACATCGCAGGGAATATTAGGCTGCCGCCTGGAAACCATGACTATCGCCGATGGCAAAAGAAAAGTAATTCTGGAATCGAGTGGCCGGTTTGAAGCGCCCAACTGGATGCCCGGCGGCAAAAAGCTTCTTTATAATGCCGGAGGATTATTGTACACCATTCCGGTAACGGGCGGCACCCCGGAAAAAGTAAATACCGGTGCCATTACTAAATCAAATAACGATCATGGCATTTCTTTTAACGGCAAACAACTGGCCATCAGCAGTGGCCGCGAAGGTGCCTCGGGCGGCGGTTCTTATGTATATGTATTGCCTTTAACCGGTGGAGACCCCAAACTCGTAACAGAACAATCGCCATCTTACTGGCACGGCTGGGCTCCCAACAACAAAGAAGTAACATTTGTGGGCCAGCGCAACGGCAGCAAAATTTATAATATTTACCGCGCCAATATAAACACGGGCAAAGAGGTAGCCTTAACCAGCAACACCACCGGCCACGTGGATGGCCCGGAATATTCGCCTGACGGCAAATATATTTACTATAATGCCAACCCTACCGGCACCATGCAACTCTGGCGGATGCGGCCCGATGGCACCGGGAAAGAACAAATCACCTTTGATGAAAACCATAACTGGTTTCCGCATATTTCCCCGGATGGAAAATGGATTGCCTATATTTCTTTCCCGACCGATATCGATCCTGATTCGCATCCATCTTACCAGCGGGTAACACTGCGGTTAGTACCAGCAACGGGCGGCGCTCCCAGGATTATGGCTTATCTCTACGGCGGTCAGGGAACCATCAATGTAAATTCCTGGTCACCCGATAGCAAGTCCATTGCTTTTGTAAGTAATTCCGAAAAAGCTGAAACGAGCAGCACCGACAAAAGCAAGTAAGGCGGGTAGTAGCACATTCCTGAACTTGTTAAAATGTATTTAAAATATATTTTTATGTCTGAAGCTAAAGGGTTTAACTTATTGTTAACCATCAAGTTTGAACAGAATCCGCCAGCGTTAATCCCGAAAATAGGAATTTTATTTTTCCAGAGCCGGAAGTTTCACCATCTATATGTCCAACGATTTTACATAGCTCAATGAAAAGATGAGTAGCCCTGCAAACCTGGCACTGCCCATGGGAAGCCTGATAGCTTTGACGGATTTGACATATCTAGTAAATAAAAATAGCTCCCTGCCTCTAACGAAGCAGGGAGCTATTGCATAAATTTAAATAAATATTAAAGTCCTTTTTAATTGTGCGGAACAACTTTTCCGGCGGCTGTTATTCCTGCAGGCTTTTTAGGTAAGCCATCGTTTGCGGAACCTGCTGCCGGAACTTGGGGCTTTCGTCTTCTATAAAATAATATTTTACGCCCACCTTTTTCGCCGCTTTTAAAATAGCCGGCAGGTTCAACTGGCCGGTTCCCAGCGCCACATCGTTATCGGTAGAAGTGCCGCCGGTATGATCGCCTTTGATGCCTTTCCGTAAATCTTTCAGGTGCATCAGTTTCCAACGATTCGGATATTTTAGCAACAACTTTTCCGGATCACCGCCCCCGTGAAATACCCATAGAATATCCATTTCGAACGAAACATATTCCGGGTTGGTATTTTTAACCATGTAGTCGAACAGGGTACCGTTCTGGTACGGAATAAATTCGTAACCGTGGGTATGGTAGCAAAACGTAATGCCGTTTTCCTTCATTATTTTACCGGCCCGGTTAAAATCAGCCACCGCTTTCTGAGCATCTTCCAGGGTAAATTCTTTTTTATGCGGTATCCAGGCCGTCATTACGTAAGTAGCACCAATTGCTTTGGCTTTGCGCGCAACTTCCGCCGGATCTTTTACGATCTCGTCGTAGCCCGCCCCCACCGAAGGGCTGGTCATTCCGCGCTCGTCCAGTAACTTCCGGAAAGCTTCAGGAGTAAGTCCGTTCGGGTTAGTGCTGCTCTCCAGCACGGTTATGCCCAGGTTTTTGATAGAGTCGAGGGTAGCCGCCACATCTTTTTTCATGCTATCGCGGAAGGTGTAAGTTTGCATGCCCGGTGCCTGCGGAAACAGGGGTTTACCTTTTTGAGCAAACGTAACTTGCGCGCCAAAACCTAACAACAGGGCAAGGAATAATAAACAGGTAATTTTTTTCATAATTGATTTTACAGGATTTTAGATAATACGCGAAGATTTATCAATATAATTATTTATTTCCATCGGGGCCGGATTAAAGCGATACGACATTACTTAAACCCGATTGGTTGCCTTGGTAATCTACCGCTTTCACCGTAAATTTACTGCCTTTCAGTTTGCCGGCCCCTGTAACCGCAAAAGTAGTAAGCGGCGTAAAACCAATTCGCTTGCCATTCTGATATAGATTAAAGCCCAATAAAATCCGGTTATCAGTTGCTTTTTCCCATTTCAACACAACGGCATTATTTACCATCCGGCTATTAAGGTTTTTCGGCGCTGTTGGCGCCGTTTTATCGGGCCGTAAGCGCTGCACAATATTAGACAATGCCCGAAACTGGTGGTAAGATGCTTTCCAGATTTGGCCTTTTTGAGCGGTCTTCATAGCGGGCTGTTTATCCAGGCCACCCATGTACCATTCGCCATGTTCGTGATCAATAATATACTTGTTTATATATTCCCATTGTTTCTGAAATAAACTAAAATAATTTAGTTCGTCTTTCGGATACCGATCGGCCATGAGCAGCAAAGTATTCAGGCCTTCGGCTTGCGCCCACCAGTTTTTCGTATCTTTAATAATGGTGATGTCCGTTTTATCTTTGAAATAATAGCCCGCATCGTAAAATCCGCCCACTTTATTATCAAACCCATTCCGGATGGTATGATCGGTGAGCTTTTTAGCTACCGCTTTCGTTTTGGCATCCTGCGGCAAGCCCAGTATATGCGAAGCTTCCAACAATAAATAAGCCGTTTCGATATCGTGGCCGAAAGAAACTTCGTCGAGGCCATGGTGCTTATCCAAGGTAGCTTCGGAAGAGTCGCGGAACGTAATCGGTTTCCAGTCGGAGGTAAAGAACAGGGTTAAATGCCCTTTGGGGGTAACCATGGTATCCCGGATGAGCACCAGCATTTCCTGTAACCGCTGCCGCACCAGGGGGTCGGGCCAAACCAGGTAAAGCTCGGAAAAAGCTTCGAGTAAATGGATGGAGCTGTTCTGGTCTTTATACCCGATATCGGAAGTAGACGCCACCTGGCTTGTACGTTTAATGGGCGTTCCGTCTGGCGCCAGCGCCTGAAAATATCCTTTGTTTACAGGATCATGACTGTGTTTTTCGAGCCAGCGGAAGGTTTTCTTCGCCAGGTTTAAGGCGCTGGTGTCGCCGGAAGCCTGGTAATAAGCCGCCAGGCCGTAGATAGCAAAAGCATTACCGTAGGCATGTTTAGCACCGCCGGCATAACCGCTGCCCTGCGTTTTCACATTGCCCTGCCGGTCTACCAAGGTATAAAAGCCACCGTTGGTCTTATCCCACATTTTGTCTCTAAGAAAGGCTACGCCGTGTTTAGCGCTGCTTAAGTAGTAATCGACTTGGGGATATAGCTGGGCCGCTTTGGCATTAGACCAGATGTGCCGCGCCTGGGTAACCACCATTTTGTCCTGCGGGCCGGTAGGTTGCCAATCGTAGGTAAAGGTACTCAGAAAGCCGCCGTATTCTTTATCGACTGCCTGCGGATACCATTTATTCAGCATTTCGGTTTTAATCGACTTTTCGATATCAGCAGCCAACTTCGCTTTCACATTTGGGTCAGCGGCCTTAAAGGCAACGGAAAAAAGCGCCGCCAGCCCGCACAACACAAAAAAGACAGAAAGCTGGGGATTATATTTCTTCGGACGCATATCTGATTGATAAATAATTTATAAAAGTATTATTAACGGCGTGACCGACTCCGTGCACCCTGATAATTCAATATTTTAAGTCTCTTAAGGTATTTAAACTTATTAAAGTATCCAATATTTAACTTAAATTTCAAAATCCACTTTCCGTACCATCTGTTTTAGGCAGCCAATTAAAAATTGGCAGCATTCAGGCTGGTCCGGCACCGGCCGTAATATTTACGCCCGTTAAATATTCTTCCTGGGGTCGGGGTTAGTCTTTAAACTTGATGAAAGCCTTACTGAAAATTTTACTCTTCCCGATTTACCAGAGAAGTCGCGCCTGACAGAAGTAACAAAATAAATTAAATGCGGGTTGCTGCCGCTAAGGTAAGGTGGTATTTTATCCGATCGGTAATATTATGTTATCTTTATCAGTTTAATTTAATCACTTGCGTATGCAAGGACCTACTAAGCCCCGTTAAAGGCGGATCACCGCATTATATTCAGGGATAGTACCTGGATGCGGAGTGGCGTTTAAAACTATCTTTATTATTTTATTATCCCAAAGCCGTGCTAATCCATTTAGGTGGTTCATTAAGGCCCGTTACCGCACCTTATTACCAGCCTGCCTAAGTGTAGCCTGGTTAACTCAGATCTTCGGTCTTTGCGCTAAAATAATTATATTGTATTTTTGCTAAAAGAAAGGAGCAAAGATTTGGCAGAAGACAAAACAGTTAGAGAAGACACTTTGCATGGTTCTATGTTTGTATTACTCAAAAGGTATATAGAACATACTTACGATTACAGTACCTGGTTTAATCTGTTAGCCGCAGTGGGCCTGCAAGATTCTTCTTATCAAATGCATGAAAAATATCCGACCAAGGATTTATATGCATTGGTGCATGCCGTTGCGCAAATGACTAAAACACCTAAATACAATATATTAGAGCAGTTTGGTGAATTTCTGGTGCCCGATTTACTTTTAATATACCGCAAGCATGTTCAGCCGCAATGGCGCACCTACGATATGCTATTAAACACGGAAGCTACCATGCATGGCTCGGCCAGAAAAGAAGATGGGAGTACCGACCCTCCTATTTTATTGGTAACAAAAAAAGGCAGTCATCAATTAATGGTTGATTACCATTCGAAGCGCAGATTGGCCGGGGTAGCCGTAGGCATAATTAAGGGGATAGCAAATTATTACCAGGAAAGTGATAAAGTAAACGTCGAATGCCTTACCGGCAAAGAGGAAGAAAGGGTTCAGATACTGGTAAGTTTTTCGCAATAGGCATTATCAAAATTTTCAGCCGACTTAATATTTTAAATAATTTAACCGTTCCTCTTTTTAAATAGCTTAATTGAATTAGGCACTTGTTTAATGGTTCAGAAATGCTACACTATATCCATGAGTACACGTACCGCTCCAACCCAACTAAAATAAAAAAAGGTATTTTTGAAAATCTCCTTAATAGGATGGTTGCCGCACCTTCCCATTCCTATAAAATGATTATAAGTTAAATGACTAGTTCAATAGCTTAATTTAAGTTTAAGCGGGCCGATACCAGCACAACGCCCTAACCAGCTTCTAACTTTTGAAGTTCTATTTTTCTTCCAACTTCCCTATCAAATTTCCAAATTTTAAACATTCCCAATTAATTTTTATATAGTTGTTTGTAGCAGTAAAGCATGGCAAATACTGCGTTCCAAAAGAACAAATTAATGCTATTACATCAACACTACATAAAGCTATAAACGATCAAAGAAAAAGCCTTGAGTCTTTAGAACATTTACTTTTTGAAATTGAATCAGGTACCATAACCCCCGCCAAGAAACGCGGTGGTTACCGGGGACGCAAGAAAAAAGATCAGGCCCAGGAATCATAAAGAAAAGGGAGCAGTTTATGCTCCCTTTTTACTTTTAAGTAACGGGACAAAATTAGATTGAATTGTGTTTACTACTCATTATGGGCAAGATACGGGTAGTGGCATTAAAAGAAAAGGAACGTGAGGCCTTGGAGGAAGGTCTTCGGAGCGGCAAGAGTCATGCTTTTCGTAAGAACTGTCAAT
>JAQBNV010000617.1 GCA_028288395.1 Adhaeribacter sp.
GCCATCTGCTGAAAGCTTGAAAATAGTTTTTATATAATTTTCATAATTATAAATATGCAAGTTTCTACGGTAATCTGTTAGAAGTAGATGGTGCGCAATCAATAATATTATATTAGAAGTTAGAAATCTAAAACAGTTATTAAATTAAGAATCACGAAATGTCTTAACTGTTAACTTATTATGGTTTTCTGCTAACTGTAATTACCAGCGAATGAGGGCGGAGGCCCAGGTAAAGCCACTGCCAAAGGCAGCGAGGCACACTAAATCACCTGGTTTAATTTTTCCCTGCTCTACGGCTTCGCTCAAAGCAATTGGAACCGAGGCCGCGGTCGTATTTCCATATTTTTGAATATTGCTGAATACCTTTTCAGCCGGTAGGCCCATTTTCTGCTGGATAAAGGAGGTAATCCGCAGGTTGGCCTGGTGCGGAATCAGCATATCAATATCGGCGGCAGTTAAGTTATTATGTTCCAGCGCTTCATTTATAACCTCCGGGAATTTTACGACGGCATTCCGGAATACTGTCTGGCCGTTCATGAAAGGATAAATCGAACCGTCGTCGATCATTTCTTTCGTCAGTCTTTCTTTTTTATTGCTGTTTGGTGCGGTGCAGGCCAAATCTTCAGCCAGTTCCCCGTCGGCGTGCAGGTGGGTCGATAATAATCCTTGTTCAGCCGAAGCCGATGGCGTTAAAACCACGGCACCGGCTCCGTCGCCAAAAATAACCGAAACGGCCCGACCACGATCGCTGAAGTCGAGGCCGGAAGAGTGAATCTCGGAACCTATTACCAACACGTTGTTATACATACCGGTTTTGATAAACTGGTCACCCACCGAAAGAGCGTAAAGAAACCCGGAACATTGGTTGCGTATGTCCAGCGCCGGAATATTTTTGAGACCTAATTCCCGTTGCACCAATACCCCGGAACCCGGAAAAACATAATCTGGACTTAAGGTGGCAAATATAATCAGATCCAGATCAGTTGGTTCCAAACCTGCCATGGCCAGGGCCTTACGGGAGGCTTTGGTTCCCATATTGGCCGTAGTATCGGTGCCTTCTTCAAAATATCGCCGCTCCTGAATGCCAGTTCGTTCTACTATCCATTCGTTGGAAGTGGCCATTATTTTTTCTAAATCCTGGTTGGTTACTACCCGTTCGGGAACATAGTGGCCCACGCCGGCAATTTTGGAACGTCGCATATGAGTATAATTAATTTAACAAATATATAAAATAAAATTAAAAGTTTAGATAGGTCTAAAAATATATTTAACAAAGCGATAATAATACGCTATACTGTTAAAATAGTTTTTTGCATAAAATGCAGAAGTTTTGCTTCTTCCTCTTGCCAGTAAACACCAGCTAGATTTTGGTTCTGGTAATAGGTTTTGTTGATTATAATCTGAAAAAGGGAGGCAGTTTCAAAATGGGAATAATCAATGGCTAAGCCGGCATCGTACTGGTTAATTAAATCTTCCCACAATGGGTTCTGCTGCACCAATACCGGTAGGGCATGCCCCAGGTACTCAAATAATTTAGTAGGAATACAGTTAAAAGTACTGGGATGCGGCTGATACGGCAGCAGGCCCATGTGGCTCTCTTGGATAGCCGCTACAATTTTGTCGTGCGGTACGAGCTCGTCGCCTCCAATTAAAGTAATGGATTCGTTCTTCGAAACTAAGGCTTTTAGTTTCTCCAAAACTTTGGTTTCCGGACAGTATCCGATGATGGTTAACCTGAAAATTGGCGCTATTTTGTTTAGGGCCTCGCACAAGTTTACCGCCCGGAATACGCCGTACAATTCCGAAATAGTGCCGCTGTACAACAAGTTGATGTCTTTGGCCGGCAGCCTTCGGCCTGATAATAAATTTTGATTGGGTAAAAAAGGAGTTATGGGTTTATATTTATTCTCCAGCACGATATATTTGTTATCCAGGAAAGGTAATTCCGGCGCGTAGCTTTTTTCGGCAAGAAAAAAACCAGAAACATAAATTGCGGCCATTCTTTCGGTCAGCCGAACGACCTGGGCGAGTACGCGGCTGGTAAAGGGCGAATATATTTGCTGGCTGGTCAGATTCAGGTAATAGTTTTCCCGGACATCATAAATGATCCGGCAAGGCCGGAATATTTTGTACACCAAAGTGATTAACAGCAGTTCGTGGGTGCCTAAAATTATTACCTGGGGAGTTAGGCGCCATAATAATTTGAAGAATAAGAAAGGAGCGGTAAAACGGCCCAAGCTTAGGCGCTTAAACTTGAATATAGGGTAAAAAAGAATATTTTCCGGGGCTGGGGGCAGGGGAGCCCGGAAACCGGCAATTTGTACCTGTACGCCGGGTAATTTAGCTAAGGAAAGACCAAGTTTCCAGAACATCCGGGAATCGTTTACGGGCTTCAGGACCGAGGCCAGCAGAATTCTTGTTTCTTTCATTCAGGTAAAACTACTACTTTTACGATTTAAACCATACCGGAGAGGTATTAACCCTTAACCTACTTATGACCCTACAGCAAATTATAGAAGAAGCCTGGGAAGATCGTTCCTTGTTACAGCAAATCCATATTGTCGAAGCTATCCGCAGTGTAATTGCCGATTTAGATAAAGGTATTATCCGGGTAGCCGAACCAGACGGGGAAAATTGGAAAGTAAATGAGTGGATAAAAAAAGCCGTTCTGATGTATTTTCCTATTCAGAAGATGGAAACCATAAAAGTAGGTCCTTTCGAATTTCACGATAAAATTGCTTTAAAAGAAAATTACGCCGAGTTGGGCGTGCGCGTGGTGCCCCACGCCATAGCCCGTTACGGCTCCTTTTTAGCTCCCGGTGTAATTATGATGCCTTCTTACGTAAATATTGGGGCTTATGTAGATTCCGGTACCATGGTAGATACCTGGGCTACCGTTGGCAGTTGTGCCCAGGTAGGTAAAAACGTACATTTGAGTGGCGGCGTAGGCTTAGGCGGCGTGCTGGAACCCGTACAGGCCGCTCCCGTTATTGTGGAAGACGGGGCTTTTGTAGGCTCCAGAAGCATTCTGGTAGAAGGTTGCCGCATTGGCAAAGAGGCCGTGATTGGTGCCGGCGTTACCATTACCGGCAGTTCTAAAATCATCGATATTACCGGTTCTGAGCCCAAAGAATACAAAGGATATGTGCCGCCGCGTTCGGTTGTTATTCCGGGTTCTTACACCAAAAAATTTCCCGCCGGTGATTTCCAGGTGCCCTGCGCCTTAATTATTGGCCAACGGAAAGAAAGCACTGATCTGAAAACTTCTTTAAACGATGCCCTGCGTGAAAACGCCGTAGCAGTTTAGGTTTCGTTAATCGTTGCTCGTTAATCGTTGTTCGACAATTGACTGGTAATAAAAGATAAAAATTATTATGTAAAAAAAGCAGCCGTTGGTGAGGTTTAGCACCAACGGCTGCTTTTTTTACATAACTTCCCTCATAAAATTTAATGTCCATTTAAGGAGTAGTAAGTTCGAACAACAATTAACGATTTACGAACAACGAAACTAAGGCAAGGCAAAAGCCACAATGGCATCACCCGCTTTGGTACCCATCTTGGCGCCTCCCGCCGATATAACTACGTATTGGCGCCCGTTGACTTCGTAGGTAGCAGGCGTGGCATAACCGCCCGCCGGTAAGTTGGCCTGAAATAATACCTTACCGGTTTTTTTATCAAAAGCCCGGAATTTTTCGTCTTTGCTGGCTCCTATAAATATTAAACCACCGGCCGTAACTACCGGACCACCATAATTTTCTGTGCCGGTAGGCGCAATTCCTTTTTTCGTTAATTCGGGAAATTCGCCTAATGGCACCCGCCATAAATATTCTCCGGTGTTTAAGTTTATAGCATTTAAAGTTCCCCAAGGCGGTTTTACGGCCGGGTAACCCTGTTGATCGAGGAAACGATGGTAGCCGGTATGATTATAAGGTAACTCCGGAATATTAGGGTTGGTAATATTTTTAGCGCCGGCGCCAGCGATTGGTTTTTGATCCGGATTGGACAAGTACTGGATTATATTTTTTCGGTCAGTTTCAGGTAAATGCCCGAAAGCCGGCATACGGCCCCGGCCGTTTTTAACCGTTGTGGCTATTTCAGCTTGGCTTAACCGGCTTTGAATTTGTACCAGGGC